>NCDQ01000329.1 GCA_002280275.1 Caulobacter vibrioides
ATCGGGTTCGAAAGCGACTGGATCGAGAAGTGCCTGGCCCACGTCGATCGGCGAACCTCCCGTCGCGTCTACAATGTCGCCGAGTACGCCCAGCAGCGCCGGCACATGCTTCAGGAGTGGGCGGACATGATCGACGCGTGGGTGCGGGGCGAGCGGCATATCCCGACCTTGAAACCGGCTGACATCCAGGGGGTCACGCTGGATCCACGGGCCTGAACGCCGCCCTGACCCTCTCGGTGTAAACGAGACGCTCTACCGGCCGATCGGCCGGTTCGGCGCCGACCGTTCAGTAGGGGCAGTCAGGTCCAGGTCGGCGCACGCCCGCCACGGCGGTGACCCCTTCGGCGGCCTCGCCACCGCGCCGGGTCAGGGTGAGCACCATCAGCGCGCCTTCCATGCGCACTGTCAGCAGGTCGGCGTCCTCCAGGTCCTTCAGCCGCGCGCGCAAATCAGCGCGCGCGGCGACCAGACCGACGGCCTTGAGGTACAGGCCGGCCAGCTCCTCGTTGGCCGTGTAGGTGGGCATGGCGTGAAGCCAGCGCAGCAAGGCCAATCGCTGCTCTTCACGGCGCAGGATCTCGAGGTCTTGGGGGCGGTCGTCCAACGGCGTATCCACCTCAAGCCTGCGGGTCGCGGATGAACTTCAGAAACGCCGCGCCGTAAGGCGTGGTCTGCGGGTTCTGCAGGCCCGAGCCGCTCATCATCACCTTCAGAGACTTGTTGACCAGGTTCTCGCGGGCCAGATCATCATGCAGTCGGTCGAGCACCTCTTCGTCGCGCGCCAGGTCGGGGTGCGTTTTGACGATGATGCCGTTGATCGAGCCCATCATCGTTCCACGAGCGTCGGCCGCATAGGCGGGGTCGGCCATGGGATCGGCCAGCAGCGCCAGCAGCTTCAGGTGCGCCTCGGAGAAGCGCTCGACGTAGGACAGGAACGATCCGAGCAGAGCTTCGTCCAGGCGCACCCCGGCTGCGGTGTTGAGGACGATGTTGCGCAGGGCCTCGCGCTTGGCCTTGCCGTGGGCCGCGAGGGCCAACTGCGTGGCCCGTGCCACGGTCGAGACAAACACCTCGTCTTGGGCGAGGGCTTCGGCGTCGAAGCCCTCCACACGTTCGGCCAGATCGGCCAGAGCCAGGCCGATCGCGGCGAACCACGCCTCCCGCCGCTTTTGCAGCGGGCTCCCCACCAGCTTGTCGAGCAACTCCTGGGCGGCGCCGCCCAGGCCGGGCAGGGCGCCCAGCGTCACCTTGGCGACGCCATAGCCAAATTCCCGGTCATCGTCGGTGGGGAATGGGTCGATCGCGGGACGGTCCATAGTCAAGCTCCTGGACGCAGCGGGTCTGCGCCGCCTTGAACCTGGATTATATCTGCGTCAGGAGCGGTCGTGTCGACCGCAAGCTTCACGTCATGACCCCGCTCTTTTCCACGGACTGCGCCCCGGGGCGGCGCCCGGCCTGGACCCTGCCCGAGGCGTCATCCCCGAAAGCTGCCGTGCCGTGCTGCTCGACTATCGGTTCCTGACCGGTCGGGTCTTGCGGTCGCGGACATCGGGGAGGGGCGCGCGCTCTTGGGTCCCTTCCTGAGCTTGCCGCTTGCGCTCGGCCAGCCAGGTCTCGACCTCCGCCAGATCCCAGACCACGCAGCGGCGGGTCAGGGCGAAGCGGCGGGGGAATTCGCCGCGCCGCTCCATCTCGTAGATGGTCGTGTCGGCCAGCGGGACGATCTTGTGGAGCTGGGCGCGGCGGATCGTACGCAGGGGCGGGCCGTCGGCGGTCCGGGCTTTGTCAGGGGATGGGGTTTGGGTCATGGCGTCCTCACGCCGTGACCCTGCTGCGCCGCCGATAGATCGGCGCGGGCCGGAAATCAAAGGCAACAAGACGGCGGGGCGACGCGACCGCGGTCCGTTCGGGACCTGGGTCGCGCCGCCGTATCGTCAGCCGTTGACGGCGTCCTTCAGCTGCTTGGCGGCCGTGAAGGCGACCTTCTTGCTGGCGGCGATCTCGATCGTGCCGCCCGTGGCCGGGTTGCGGCCGGTGCGCGCTGGCTTGGCCTGGACCTTGAACTTGCCAAAGCCCGGGATCGAGACTTCCTCGCCCTTCACGGCGGCGTCGGTCAGCGCCTTGAAGACGCCGTCGATCATGGCCTTGGCCTGGGTTTTGGTGAGCTTGGGCTCGGCGGCCACGGCGGCGTCGACGAGGTCTGAAACGTTCATGGAGAAGCTCCTGCGGTGTTGGGCCGGCCAAACTGGTCGCGCGGCGCTGATTTGTCATCCTGGATCGAGCGCGGTCGTCGACCTGGAGCAAACCGGGGACGACTAATCCAGGTCGAGCGCGCGCGCGCCGTAGATCGACGCGGGATCGGCGCCGTCGCGGATCGCGATGCGATTGCGAATGCCCTGGGCCATCTTCTCGTCGAGCTTGGGCGTGCTCCAGCGGGCCGCGCCGCCCAGCTGGATCGGCTGGTCGGGGAAGCTGAGGAAAGTGAAGACGCGATTGGTCACCTCGATCATCCAGGCCTTCATCTCGGCGTCGGAAATGCGCGAGGCCTCCAGGTAGGGGATCTCGCCCGTCGGGGTGACGATCTTCACGTCGCTGAAGTCGCCGGCCGGGCTGACGACTTCTCGACCGGCGTGCCAATCCTCGATCTTGGTGTTGCGTACGCAGGTCTCGACCAGGGCCAGCGTCGCGCGGGCCAGGGCTTGGCGTTCCATTTCAGTCCAAGGGGCATTGGTCATCGGGAAATCCTGGCCAGGGGAGCCCTGTTGTCTGGTAGTCCGGCCTCGAGGTCAAAGCCGCCGGGCAAGGTTAGGCGCCTCGCGTCACGCCGCGATCGCGCTCTACGGCCAATGCCGCCGAGCCCCGAAGGTGGGTCTCGTCCAATACGGGTCACGATCACTGGCGCAGGGGCGGGCCGTTGGCCCGCATAAGGCCATCGCGCGGCGCGCGATGACTCTCTTGAAGATCCTTTCTCCAAAAAGGGGGGTGGGCGACGCGCCCTTCTAGGCCCGCCACGGACGGCGGCAACCGGCCTTCGGCCGGTCCTCCACTGCGTTGCGGCCCTTCGGGTGCCGCCGCCCGTTGCGGCGGGCCTCTCCGGTCGCTCATCGCCGCCCACCCCCCTTTCCGGCGAAAGGACGCGGGGTTTGGGGCGGGGATGGAGGCCACCTCATGCGCTCTTCCCGGAAAGGTCGTCAGGGAACGGTCAAGCTTGCGTCAAGGACGTCCGCCGTCGGTTCGGCGGCCCGGCCGGGGGGCGCTGCCCCGGCCTGCGGTGGGGAGGGGGACTGTTCGGCCGACCCGGATGAAACCCGCCGAGCGGGCGAGCCGGAGCGTTCGCGCGCCGGCCTCTATGACGAAGTCACCGGCCGGATCATCGGCGAGCTGGAGGCCGGGCGCCTGCCCTGGGTCAAGCCTTGGGGCAAGGTCGGCGGGACCGGGCCGGGCCTGCCGCGCAACGCCACCACGGGGCGCAGCTATTCGGGGGTCAATATCCTGCTGCTGTGGGGCGCGGTCATCGAGCATGGCTACGAAACCCAGGGCTGGCTTACCTTCCGCCAAGCCACGAGCGCAGGCGGGCAGGTGCGGCGGGGCGAGCGTGGGACCACCGTGGTCTTCGCTGACAAGTTCACGCCCAAGGCCGAGCAGGAGCGGGCGGCGCGTGACGGCGACGCGCCCGGCGCCGTGCCGTTCCTCAAGCGCTTCACCGTCTTCAACGTCGATCAATGCGAGGGCCTGGAGACCTTGGCGGCGGCGCCCGCGCCCTTGCCCGAGCGCCAGGTGATCCCCCATGTCGAGGCGTTGATCGCCGCGACGCGGGCGGATTTTCGGATCGGCGGCCATGAGGCCTATTACGCCCCGGCCCTGGACTATGTCCGCGTGCCGCCGCAACCCGCCTTCCGCCAGCAGATCGACTACTACCGCACCGCCCTGCATGAATTGTCCCACTGGACGGGTCATCCGTCGCGTCTGAACCGCGACCAGTCGGGGCGCTTTGGGTCCAAGCCCTACGGTTTCGAGGAACTGGTCGCCGAACTGTCGGCCGCCTTCGCGTGCGCCGCCCTGGGCGTGGTCCCCACCGTGCGCCATGCCGACTACCTGGGCGCATGGCTGGCGATCCTGAAGGAGGACAACCGCGCCATCTTCCGCGCCGCCTCCAAAGCCAGCAAGGCGGCCGACTATCTGCTGGCCTTCGCCCCCAACCGGGCGAGCGAGGGCCAAGGCAGGGGTGAGGACGAGGCGCGGGAGCCCGCGCCGGTCTCGGAGGTCGCGGCATGAAAACGCCCCTGATCCCCGACGCGATCATCGCCCAGTTGATCGCCAATGGCGCCGCCGAGGAGGAACGCGACCCGGTCCCGCCGCTCAAGCTCTTCAATCCGGTCGGGCCGGGGCGCTGGCTGATCACCGAGATCCTGGGCGACGCCGACACCCTGTTTGGCCTGTGCGACCTAGATCAGGGCTTTCCCGAGCTGGGCTACGTCAGTCTCGACGAGATCGAGGCCGTCGCCCTCCCGCACGGCTTTCGGATCGAGCGCGACCGTTTCTTTGTCGGTCGCGTCCCGCTGTCGATGTGGGCGCAGCTCGCCCATCGCCTGGGTTCGATCGTCGCGGCCGAGGGCATGGTCCGCCTGATGTCCCATCACGCCAAGGACGGCCCGTCCTGAACCGGTTTTCGCCCTTCCGCGCGCCGGGTCCGCCCGGCGTCGGATCGCCCGCGCCAATCCC
Source organism: Caulobacter vibrioides (assembly GCA_002280275.1). Taxonomy (GTDB): domain Bacteria; phylum Pseudomonadota; class Alphaproteobacteria; order Caulobacterales; family Caulobacteraceae; genus Caulobacter; species Caulobacter vibrioides_A. The sequence continues at coordinate 4,723 of NCDQ01000329.1, forward strand.
GGCGCATCCCCGGTCCCGCCCTTCGCCTTGGACAGCATCACGGGCGGGACCGGTTCACCCCTGAAAACAGGAGCTGACCCATGAGACTCTCCCACGCCGACCCGCGCAAGCTGGTCATTTCGCCGCTCAACATGCACCATGACGAGCCCGCGCCCGACGTCTCCGACATCATCGGCTCGGTGCGTCAGCACGGCGTCCTGGAAACCCTCCTCGTGCGCGAGACCTTCCAGGACGGCGTCCT
>NCDQ01000020.1 GCA_002280275.1 Caulobacter vibrioides
GTCACGTTCGGGGTTCAACCGACGGTCCCGGCGACGGGCTTCGGCTATATCCGTCCAGGCGCGCCGTTGCTGGATGGTTCGGTTCACGAGGTCGCGGCCTTCGTCGAGAAGCCCGATCAGGCGACCGCCGAGCGCTATCTGCTGGAGGGCTATCTCTGGAACAGCGGCAACTTCGCGTTCCAGGCGGCGACCTTGCTGGGCGAGTTCGAGGCTTTTGAACCCACGGTCGCGGCCGCCGCCAAGGCCTGCGTGGCGGGTCTGGAGCTTGAGGCCGGCATCGGTCGCCTGGATCGCGACGCCTTCGCCCAGGCCAAGAAGATTTCGCTCGACTACGCGATCATGGAGCGCACTCAGAAGGCTGCGGTCGCTCCTGCGGCCTTTGCTTGGTCGGATCTTGGGGCTTGGGACGCGATCTGGGAGGCCTCCACGCGTGACGGCGACGGCAACGCCCGGGCGGGCGATGTTGATCTGCACGGATCTTCCAATGTTCTGGTGCGCTCGACGGGCCCCTATGTCGGCGTCATCGGGGTCAATGACATCGTCATCGTGGCCGAGCCCGACGCAGTGTTGGTCTGCCATCGCAAGGACAGCCAGGCGGTGAAGACCCTGGTCGATGGCCTCAAGGCCAAGGGCCGGTCGATCGCCTCGCGCAAGAGCGCTTCGCCGAACGGGACCGAGACCCTGGTCTCGACGGACGGCTTTGATGTCGAACTGCGCCGCGCGCCGGCGGGGGAGATGTTGGCCCTGCCCGTTTCCACCGTGCAACTTCTCGAGGGCGTCATCGAGATGGACGGCGACCTCTACACGGCGGGGGCGATCATCCCGCTGGACGCCGAGGTCCTGGCCCGGGCGATCGGCGCCGCGACCCTGCTGGTCACCAAGCCCCGCTGACCACCCGGTCCATCTCCAGGATCGCCAGGGCGATGTGATAGAACGAGCTGGCCGGCGCGGGTTCTTCGACAAAGCTCTCGTCGGCCAGGTACTTGTCCCGCCACAGGCCTGGGATCGGTGTGCGCAAGTAGGTCAGCAAGCCCTGGGCTCCCTCGGCGGCCATCACCCAGTACTTGGGATCGCGGGTGATCTCCGCCGCCAGAACCGCCGCCTTGATCCGCTCGGTCTGCGGCCAAAGACGGGCCCCGTCGTCGTGGACCGCGTAATCGTCCAGCAGGGCGTTGATGGCGACGCCGCGCGCCAGATCGACGCCCTGAGCCTCGCCGCCATCGATCATTTTCAGCGCGGCGGTCGTGGCGTCGGCGCGTCCGGCCAGTTGGCCCCAGCGCAGCAGCAGCCAGCCCCATTCGAACTGATGCCCCGGCTCGCAGATCCGCCCCTCAACGCCCGGCGCGGGGTTCCAGTCGAGGTCGAAGAACTCGCGGACCATGCCCGTTTCGGCGTGAAGGAACTTGGCCAAGGCCAGTTCGGCGATCTCGTCGGCCAGGGCGCGCCAGGTCGGATCGGGATCGATCGCGTTCCACGCCAGCATGGCCTCGAACAGATGCATATGCGGGTTGGACTGCAGCGGCGCAGTGGGCGGGTTGGACTGGTGAAAGCCCGCGACCGGGTGCTTGCGCTCAGACATCAGGCGGTCGCGGACGATGACGGCCAGGTTTCGCGCTTCTTCTGCGCGATCGGGAAGCGCAGCGGCTACGGCCGCCAGAGCGAAGATCGCGAAGGCCTGGTCATAGAGGTCGGCGGTGTCGTCCAGGCTCTCGCCGTTGGGGCCGACCAAGGTTCGGAACTGGCCGTCTGACCGGCGGTATGCCGAGAGAAAAAAGGCCAAGCCATGCTCGACGGCGGCGCGCCAGGGACCGCTCCAGCCCAGCTCGCCCGCGATCGCATAGGCGTAGATCTGACGGGGCAGAACCCGACCGCGACGCGGACCCTCGACGGCTTGGCCATCGAGATCGATCTTCTCGAAGAAGCCACCTTTCGCATGGTCGGCGCCGACCTCCCACCAGATCGGATAGGCCGCCTCGACCGCCCAGGTCTTCAGGCGGTCGCGAAGGCGGGCGGCGTTGGCGAGGGCGTTGGTCATCGGAGGCTCCAGCGGCGCCATCCTTCTATGCGAGGTTGCGTGACGAGGCCAAGACGGCGATTTGGCGATTCCGCCAGGACCGGGTTAGTGCTCGGGCCATGACCAGTCCGCCTGCTCTCCCGCCCTTGAAGGCCGTGTTCCTGGATCGCGACGGCGTGCTCAATATCGATCATGGCTATGTCCACGATCCGGCCAAGCTGGACTGGATCGAGGGCGCGCGCGACGCGGTCGCGGCGATGACGCATGCGGGGCTAAAGGTGCTGGTGGTCACCAACCAATCCGGGATCGGGCGCGGCTATTTCGACGTGGCGGCGCTGGATCGCTTCCACGCCGCGATGCAGGCGCAACTGGCGCAGGTCGGCGGGCGGATCGACACCTTCTACCATTGCCCGTTCCACGAAACGGCGGCTGTCGAGGCCTATCGCGTGGCCGATCATCCCGACCGCAAGCCCAATCCCGGCATGATCCTGCGGGGGTTGGCCGAATGGGGCCTGCGCGCGGATGAAGCGGTTATCATCGGCGACCGCGACATCGACGTCGAGGCCGGACGACGCGCAGGAATGCCCGGCTACCTCTTCAAAGGCGGCAGTCTTCGAGACTTCGTCGGGTTGGTGCTGGGTGACCGCGTTCCGGCGCTGAAATGAAGATCCTGCAGTTTGGCCGCACCGGCCAGGTCGCCACGGCGATGCAGGCGGCGGCGCGGGGGCGGGCGGAGATCATCGCCCTGTCACGGGCGGACTGCGACCTTGCTGATTCCGAGCGCATCTGGGCCGTAGTCAAGGCGGCGGATTGCGATCTCGTCGTCAACACCGCCGCCTTCACCCATGTCGACCCGGCCGAGGCCGCGCCGGAGGCGGCTTTCGCGGTCAACGCCCACGCTCCGGCGGCGATGGCCGAGGCCTGCGCCGAGCGGGGTCTGCCGTTCGTGCACCTGTCGACCGACGCGGTGTTCGACGGCCAAACAGACCGCGCCTATGTCGAGACCGATCGCGCCGAGCCGATCAACGTCTATGGGCGTTCCAAGCGAGCCGGTGAGCAAGCTGTCCTTGTCTACCCAAAAGCGGTCGTGCTGCGGATCTCGTGGGTCTTCTCGCGATACGGGCGTAACTATGTGAGCTTCATGCTCAAGCTCGCGCGCGAGCGAGAGACGCTGAAGGTGGTGGCCGACCAGTTCGGCACGCCGACCGACGGCGAGGCCTTGGCCGATTTCCTCGTCGCCACCGCGCCGCGCTGGGCGGCCGCGCCGGCGGATGATCACGCTTTCGGCCTCTTTCATTTCGCCAATGCGGGCGAGACCAGCCGCTTCGACTTCGCCAAGGCTGCGATCGATCGCGATCCGCTGGCCAAGGCTAAGCTGGAGCCCACCACCCAGGCCGCCTTCGCCGAGCCCGCGCCGCGACCGCCGCGCTCGCCGCTCGATACGGCCAAGCTGCGCGCGGTGTTCGGCGTCTCACCCGAGGCGTGGCGACCGGCGGTCGAGCGCACCGCTGACCGGCTGGTCTCTACGAGCCTCGCCGGCTAATCGCTGGCGCATGCGGCGCGCTCGCGATAAACCGGCGCCTAACTTCCCCATAAAATACAGCGCAAGAGACCCATGCAGATCTTCCTCGACAGCACCGACACCAAGGTCATCGCGGATCTGGCCTCGACCGGCCTGATCGACGGCGTGACCACCAACCCGACCCTGATCGCCAAGTCGGGCCGGCCGATGCTGGAGGTGATCGCCGAGATCTGCGACATCGTCCCGGGCCCGATCAGCGCCGAGGTGGCCGCCACTACGGCTGACGCGATGATCGCCGAAGGTCAGAAGCTGGCCAAGATCGCGCCGAACGTCGTGGTCAAGATCCCGCTGACCCGCGATGGCCTGATCGCCTGCGCCGCCTTCGCCGACGAAGAGATCAAGACCAACGTCACCCTGTGCTTCTCGCCGACCCAGGCCCTCTTGGCCGCCAAGGCGGGCGCGACCTACATCTCGCCGTTCATCGGCCGTCTGGACGACTATGGCTTCGACGGCATGGACCTGATCCGCGACATCCGCGCGATCTACGACAACTATGGCTACGAGACCGAGATCCTGGCCGCCTCGGTGCGTAACGCCGCCCACGTCAAGGAAGCTGCGATCGTCGGCGCCGACGTGGTCACCATCCCGCCGGCGGTGTTCAGCGATCTCTACAAGCACCCGCTGACCGACAAGGGTCTCGAGCACTTCCTGAAGGACTGGGCTTCGACGGGCCAGTCGATCCTCTAAGGATCTCCCGCCTCCCGAGCGCGGTTCGCTTGGGAGGCGAATTCCTGATCAAAGTTTATTTCGCAATGGCGAAGTCAATTCGCAGATGCGATCTGGCGCGCTAGGGTCGGTCCGTCCACAGAGGGCCGCGCTCATGGTTCCCCACCTGGCTTCGACGAAGGCCGAGACCGAAGTCCGCCTGACCGGCCCCGAAGAGGCAGACCGCTTTTCGCGGTTTCTTCAGGGATTCCTGTCGGCCAACGGCTTTCCGTTCGTGATCGTCCACGACGCTCCCGAGCTTCTCGGTCAGCTGCGCCGCGTGGTGTTTGAGGACGTCACGCTCAGCGACAAGTTCGCCACCGAATGGCTCAGGCAGCGTGGGACGGCGGGAAGCGCCTGACCTGCCTCTCTATTCTGACTTCGAGGTTTTCGACGCGGCCTGACGCTTGCGACGCGGCTTGATCAGCGCCAGCAGGTGATGATGTTCGCCCTCACCCGGCATGGTCGGCGACGGATCGATCGCGTTGGACGGACGCGGTGGTGGCAGATCGGTGCGCGAGGGATCCTCCGCGAGTAGATGCGCGGACAGCATCAGGTCGGTCTTGACCGGGCCGAAATCCGCCGCCGCCGTCCAGACGCGGATCGCCGCTTGGGCGAAGAGTTCGGAGAGATCGGTCACCTCGATCATCGGGCCGGGCTCCTTGTGGATCCGCGGATCATGCTCAGCCCGTTCCCGCAGCCGCTTGAGCACAGCCACCAGATCGGTCTTCAACGGAACCTTGAACAGCACATCAACCCGCCGGCTCTGATGGGTGGAGTAGTTGAGGATGACGTCGCCGAACACCTTGCTGTTGGGAACCATCACCTTGACGTTGTCGGGGGTGGCGATCTCGGTGAAGAGCAGGTCCAGAGACTTCACCGTGCCCTGGCGCGTGGTCGTCTCGATGAAGTCGCCGACCTTGTAGGGGCGGAACAGCAGGATCATCACGCCGGCGGCCACGTTCGACAGCGCGCCCTGCAGCGCAAGGCCGATGGCCAGGGAGGCCGCGCCCAGAACCGCGATGATCGAGGTCGCCTGCACGCCCAGTTGCTGGAGCACGGCCACCAGGCCAACGGCGACAATCGCATAGCGGGCGAGGGAGGCGGCGAAGCTCTCCAGGGTCGGGTCCGGGTTGCTGCGATGCACGCGCGTCAGGGTGCGGCGCATGAACCGCGCGGCCCAACCTGCGGCCCAGAAGGTGACCGCCAGGATCAGGGCGGCGACGACCAGGTTCACCGCCAGCTTGCCCAGCCAGTCGAGGAAGTGGCTAAGCATGGTCTCATCGGCCTTGACGTTGGCGAGCGACGGCAGCGACGCGTCCGCCGGGAGGATCGTGGGCTTTGTCTTCATGGATGTCTCGATAGGCGCCCCCGCGCATCGAGGTCAACGCGGTGAAGCTTCCTACCGTTCCGCTTGCCGCCGGCGGGAAACAGTCGGTTACATCAATTGGCTCGAAATCGTCACGAAGCCTGACTAAGAGCGCCGCCCATGAGCATGCCCTTCATCGACCTCGGCGCACAGCAGCGCCGGATCCGCGACAAGATCGACACGGCCATCGCCAAGGTGCTGGACAGCGGCGCCTATGTGATGGGCCCGCAGGTGCGCGAGTTCGAGGCCCAGCTGGCCGCGTTCGGCCAGGCCAAGCTGGCCCTGTCCTGCGCCAACGGCACCGACGCCATCGCCCTGCCGCTGATGGCCTGGGGCATCGGTGCGGGGGATGCGGTGTTCTGCCCGTCCTTCACCTTCGCCGCGACGCCGGAAGTCGTGCCGTGGGTCGACGCGACCCCGGTGTTCGTTGACGTGCTGCCCGACACCTACAACCTCGACCCCGCCAAGCTGGAGGCCGCCATCGCCGGGGTGAAGGCCGAGGGCAAGCTGACGCCCAAGGTGGTCATCGCCGTGGATCTGTTCGGCCAGCCCGCCGACTATCCCGCCATCAAGGCCATCTGCGATCGCGAAGGCCTGAAGCTGATCGCCGACAGCGCCCAGGGCTTCGGGTGCACCCTGAACGGCCATCATCCGCTGCACTGGGCCGACGTCGCCACCACCAGCTTCTTCCCGGCCAAGCCGCTGGGTTGCTACGGCGACGGCGGCGCGGTGCTGACCAACGACGCGACGCTGTGGGACCTGATGGACAGCTATCGCGTCCACGGCAAGGCGGTGGGTCCGGACCTGGCGGGCAAGACCTTTGACCATGATCCTAAGTACCTGAACACCCGCATCGGCATGAATTCGCGCCTCGACACGATCCAGGCGGCGATCCTGATCGAGAAGCTGGCGATCTTCGCCGAGGAAATCACGCTGCGTCAGGTCGTGGCTGACCGCTACGCCGCGGGCCTTGAAGGCGCGGTTATCTCGACGCCCAAGGTCATCGACGGCGGCGTCTCGGTCTGGGCCCAGTACGTGATCGAGCACGAAAACCGTGACGGCCTGGCGGCGCATTTGCGCGCTGAGGGGATCCCCACCGCAGTCTACTATCCTGTCCCGATGCACGTTCAGGCGCCCTACGCCCGGTTCCCGCGAGGCGCCGGCGGCCTACCGGTCACCGAGGCCAAGGCCGAAACGGTGCTGGCCCTGCCGATGCACCCCTATCTGGGCGCTGATGACCAGCAGAAGATCATCGACGCGATCCGCGCCTTCAGCGGCTGATCAGGCCTCGGCCCGCGTCTCCGCGCGGTGCTCCACGCGGCTTTGAGCGCGATCCAGGGCGGCGTAGAGCGCGCGAATATCGAGCGGCTTGGCGATCCAGTCGGTCATGCCGGCCGCATGGCAGGCTTCCACTTCGTGATCGGCGACGCCTGCGCTGAAGCCGATCACGGGGGTGTCGTGGTTCAGCCCCTTGCCCGCGCGCAGGCGACGGGTGGCCTCGCGGCCGTCGAGGCCGGGCATGTTGACGTCCATCAGCACGACGTCGAAGGCCTTGGCTTCCAGCGCCTTCAGCGCCTCCAGACCGTCGGGCGCGGTGGTCAGGCTCACCCCCAGGGGTTCCAGGACGAGCGCCAAGGACCGGCGGTTCACCTCGTGATCGTCCACGGCCAGGACGTTCAACGCGGCCAGGTTCGGCGCGGCGGCAGCGGGCTGCGAAGCGCGCGCGGCGTCCTGCGCCTCGCCTAGCGGCATCTCCAGGCGCAGGCGGAACACGGCGCCGCGCGGCGCTCCGGGGCGCGCGTCCAGCTCGCCGCCCATCAGGCGGGCGAGCTGGCGGCTGACCGCCAGGCCAAGACCCGTGCCGCCATAGGTGCGCGCCGTTTCCTGAGACGCCTGGGCGTAGGGCGTGAAAAGGCGGTTCATCGCGTCCTCGGCGATGCCGGGACCGTTGTCCTGGACCTCGATCTCGACGGTCACCCGATCCTCGCCGAGCGGCGCGACGGCGACGCGCAAAGCGATCGCGCCCTCGTCGGTGAACTTCATCGCGTTGGAGAGAAGGTTGTTGAGGATCTGGCGCAGGCGGAAAGGATCCCCCCGCACCCAGACCGCCGCCTGGTCTGTTGGCGGCTCGACCAAAGTAAGGCCCTTGGCGCGGGCGTTGGCGCTCCAGAAGCGGCCGGCGTCAAGGACGGCGCCCAGCAGATCGAAGTCGCGTTCCTCCAGATTCATCGCCCGCGCCTCGATCTTGGCCTGGTCGAGCATGTCGGTCAGAAGGCCGGTCATCAGCTGACCTGCGTCGACGATCAGCTCGGCCGTGGCGCGGGTCTGGGCGGGCGCCGTTCCAGCGCGGATCAGGTGCGCGCCGGCGAGGATGGCGGAAAGCGGCGTGCGAAGCTCGTGGCTGACGATGGCGGCCATGGCGGTCCTGTCCGATAGGGCTTCCTCGGTTTCGATCCGGCGGCGGTCTGCTTCCACCCGCGCGGCGACCAGGGCGCGGCGGTCCGCGTGCATCCGGCCCCAGATGGTGTGGACGGCCAGGATGAAAAAGCCGACGGTCAGGGCCAGGATCGACACCTGTTCGCGGGCTTGGCCCCAGGCCAACACGGGCATGGCGAGCAAGCTCAAGCCATAGGGTATTGCGCCCAGATAGAAGAGCGGGCGACTGTCCACCCCAGAGGCGACGTTGTTCAGGATGCCGCCCACCAGAACCATCAGGGCCAGCGCCATCAATGGCGGCTGTCCGCTTTGCCAGAAGATCAGAACGCCGCCAGCGTGAACTGAGGCCATGGCCACCATGGCGACCAGCATCAGAATGATCTGCGCGCTCAGATAGCGGGTCGGGAAACGACCCCGTGCGAAGGGGCGCACCGCAACGAACTCCAGAAGCTGCACCGACAGGCTCGCGGACAGCCACAGCGGGATCAGATCCCTTCGCCCAATCAAGTCCAGCGCCCAGCTGAGCAGGACGGTCAAGCCGGCGCGCGAATAGACCTGTCGATAGCGCTCGTTCGCGTTGCCGCGAAGATGCGGCAACAGCGATGTCAGGAAGGGAGACATGGGCACACTCCTCGCAGGCTTGCGTAGGGGCGGATGGCAAACGCGAGGTAAACGCCGGAACCTAGTCCAACATCGCTTCTAGCGTTTTGAGTTCATCGGCCTCCCGCGCCGGCTTGTCCCAGCGGATGCGGTTGATGCGCGGGAATCGCATGGCGACGCCCGACTTGTGGCGGCTGGATCGCTGCAAGCCCTCGAAGGCGACCTCGAACACCAGGCCAAAGTCCAGATCGGCGCGCACCGAGCGCACGGGACCAAAGCGTTCGATGGTGTTGTCGCGGACGAACCTGTCGATCTGTTTCAGCTCCTCGTCGGTGAAGCCGAAATAGGCCTTGCCGACGGGAGTCAGGGCGCGCCGTCCGTCTTCCTCCTCGCGCCAGACGCCGAAGGTGTAGTCGGAATAGAAGCTGGACCGCTTGCCGTGCCCGCGCTGGGCGTACATCAGCACCGCGTCGATCAGGCGCGGATCGCGTTTCCACTTGAACCAGGGGCCCTTGGGGCGACCGGGTTCATAGACGCTGTCGCGGCGCTTGAGCATCAAGCCTTCGGAGAGGCGCGCATCGCCCTCGGGCGGTTCGCGACGCAGGGCGGCGAGCGCTTCCCAGGTCTCGAAAGGCTGCAGCGGGGAAAGATCGATGCGCGGGCTCGCCAGGCGGCCGACGAATGCTTCCAGGCGCGCGCGCCGCTCGGTGAAAGGCAGGGCGCGAAGGTCGGTCTCGCCGTCCATCAGCAGATCATAGGCCCGGATCCCGGCCGGGAAGTTCGCCAGCTGCTTGGCGTCGACGCTCTTGCGGTTCAGCCGTTGCTGCAGGTCGCCGAACGAAGCCAGGGCGCCGTCGCGGATCACCAAAAGCTCGCCGTCGATGGCGCCTTCGAAGTCCAGCGCCGCCACAACATCTGGAAACGTGGTCGAGATGTCGTCGCCGGTGCGGGTGTAGAGCCGCCGCTCACCGCGTTCCGCCACCGCCTGGACGCGGATGCCGTCCCACTTCCACTCGGCGACATAGTCGGCCGGGTCCAGCTTGGGGAAATCGGTGTCCTCGTCGATCGGCTGGGCCAGCATGACGGGCCGAAAGCGTCCCGGCGCGTCGGGCGAGGGCCGCTCGGAGCGCCCGTCCAGCCAGGCGAAAAGGTCGCCATAGGGCGGCGCCATCGCATGCCAGATCTCCTCGATCTCGCCGATATCGACACCGCCGAGGTTGGCGCAGGCCTGTTTGGCGAGGCGCGACGAGACGCCGACCCGCAGGCCGCCCGTCATCAGCTTCAGCAGCGCCCAGCGTCCGTCCGGATCCAGGGCGTCCAGCCAGCCCTCGATCAGCCGCTGGACCTCGGCGCGCGAGGCCGAATGCAGGGCGTCGATGACCTCAGAGAGTTCCGGCGGTTGGTTCGCGCCAGGCCGAGCAGGCCAAACCAGCGAGACGGTCTCCGCCAGATCGCCCACGAAGTCGTAGGACCAGGCGAACAGCTGGGGATCCATCCGCGCCTCAACCGCCTTGCGGATAAAGGCCGGCTTGGCGGCGTTGAACGACAGCGCGCCGGTCAGGGCCGCGAGCGCATAGCCCCGATCGGGGTCGGGCGTCTGGCGCAGATGATCCTGGATCAACACCAGCTTGGCGTTGCGCGAGCTGGTCAGCGACAGTCGGTCGAGCAGGTGGGCGAAGGCGCGCATGGACATGGAACGCGTGGCAAAGTCCTTGCGATCGTCAGCAAATGATCAGACCGGCCAAATCGCGCCGGATCAAGGGCCGACCTCCGTGTGATCAGGCTTGCGCTGCGGCGGCCTCATTCAACTGGCCCAGGATCATGATCTTCTGCCAGATCTTGCGACCCAGGTCCGAGGCCAGGGTCTCGATGTCGTTCACCGCCGCGATGATCACCGGATCGTCCGTCTCCCCGGCGTAGAGCGCGGCCAGCTTGGCGGTCAGGGCCAGCATCTCGGCGCAGTAGTCGAGATAGCGCGACAGCTGGAAATTGCTCATCTCGCGGGGCGGCGAGTGGCGGGTGCGGGGCCCCAGGATCACCGACGGGTCCTTGGTCAGCTGATGCATGTCGATGACATGGCAGAACGAGCGCAGTTCGTGCAAAGCCACCTGAACGCGCTGCTGCTTCCAGCGGCGTTCCAGCGAGCTGAGGAACCAGGCCGCCGCGCCGGACAGCAGCGCCAGATTGATCGCCGCTTCAAGGCCTTGAGCCAGATCGAACCCCTCCCGAGCGCGCATGACAGCGCTCCAGTCTAGGCGCCGTGCCAAGGCGAGCTCCAGCGCGACGCCGCTGACGATGATCAGCACCACCAGGGCGCGGAGGAGCAGATAGGGGCGGCCGATCTTTCGGGCGCGGGCGGCGGTCTGCCGGCCGGTGTCGGCCAGGCGCGCGCAGACCATCGCAAGGCCCGAGGCCGGAAAGCGTTCTGAGACGCGGGCGTGGAGGTTGTCGAGTGTCTCGACCACCTTGACGGCGTCTAGCTTCTGTCGGTCGCGCGGGCGGGCCATGGGGTCACATAGCGCAGGTTGATGATCCCTCGCGCAAGTCCGCATCTGCTGCTAGATTAAAACAGTTGTTTGAAATCCTGAGGGGCGAGCATGAGCGACGTGGTCCTGCCGGCGGGTTTCGGCCCGCACGCGCGGAAAAGTCCGATCACCGATCCGTGGGAGCCGCTGTATGCGCGCGCCGCCGAGGATCGGCTGGTTTTGGCGACCTGGGTGCGCGAGCCGCACTGCAATTCGCGCCAGATGCCCCACGGCGGGTTTCTGGCGGCCATGGCGGACAATGCGATGGGCCTGTCGCTGGGCATGAACCTGGCGCGGGCCGGCGCGAAGGTGGACGGCCTGGTCACGGTGTCGCTGACGCTCGACTATCTGGGTTCGGCGCGTCTGGGCCAGTGGCTGGAGTTCGACACCGACTTCATCAAGCTGGGCCGCTCGATCTGCTTCGCCGAGGCGACGGTGCGGGCCGACGGCGTCCCGGTGGCGCGAGCGCGGGCCAATTTCAAGGTGCGCTCGGCCAAGGCGGCCGCTTGAACGAAAATCGCCGCCAAGGCCCGAGGCCCTGGCGGCGATGTTCAGTCCAAAACCTGACGGATGTCAGGCGCGCTCGTGAACCGCTTCTTCGGCCGTCAGCGGCTGAGGCAGGCGGTTGACCATTTCCTTCGGGCACACCTGCCAGAACTGGTCGCGGACGCGGTCCCAGTCGCGCAGCAGGGTGGCGGCGAACACCGAGTCGGTCTCGCGCGCGTGCTCGGCGATCAGCGAGCGCAGCACACCTTCCCAGTAGGGCGAGGCGAGGCGCTGCACCACGATGCTGTCGGGGTTGAAGTTGTCCTGGAAGCGATCGTGCTGGTCGAGCACGAAGGCCATGCCGCCGGTCATGCCCGCGCCGAAGTTGTTCCCCGTCGAGCCCAGGATCACCACCTGGCCGCCGGTCATATATTCGCAGCCATTGGCGCCGCAGCCTTCGACCACCGTCACGGCGCCCGAGTTGCGGACGGCGAAGCGCTCGCCGGCCTGGCCTGCGGCGAACAGCCGGCCCGAGGTGGCGCCAAACAGCACGGTGTTGCCGATCAGGGCGTTGGTCTCGGGCGCGGCCAGACCCCGCGCCGGCTTGATTACGATCGTGGCGCCCGAGAGGCCCTTGCCGACATAGTCGTTAGCCTCGCCGGTCAGCTCGATGCGAAGGCCTTGGACGGCGAAGGCGCCCAGGCTCTGGCCGGCCGAGCCCTTCAGCTGAACGGTCAGGTGGCCGGACGGCAGGCCCTTCATGCCGAACTTGCGGACGATGTGGCTCGACGTGCGCGTGCCGATGGTGCGGGCGGTGCTGCGGACCGTGTAGGTCAGCTGCATCTTCTCGCCGCGCTCCAGCAGCGGGGCGGCGTCGCGGACGATCTGGGCGTCCAGCGTGTCCGGCACCGCGTTGCGGCCCTCGACCGTGCAGTAGGGCTTGTTCGCGCCCGGATCGGCGCGGACCAGCAGCGGGTTCAGGTCGAGGTCATCCAGGTGCTCGCCGCCGCGCGAAACCTGCGCCAGCAGGTCGGTCCGGCCGACGATCTCCTGCAGACTCTTGAAGCCCAGGCCCGCCAGGATCTCGCGCACCTCTTCGGCGACAAACGTGAAGAGGTTGATGACCTTGTCGGGCGTACCGGTGAACTTGGCGCGCAGGGCCTCGTCCTGGGTGCAGACGCCGACGGGGCAGGTGTTGGAGTGGCACTGGCGCACCATGATGCAGCCCATCGCCACCAGCGAGGCGGTGCCGATACCGAACTCCTCGGCGCCCATCATGGCGGCGATGACGATGTCGCGACCCGTGCGCATGCCGCCGTCAGCCCGCAGGACGACGGAGTGGCGCAGGTTGTTCAGCGTCAGCACCTGGTTGGCCTCGGACAGGCCCATCTCCCACGGACCGCCGGCGTACTTCACCGAGGTCTGGGGCGAGGCGCCGGTGCCGCCGACGCCGCCGGCGACCAGGATCACGTCCGCTTTCGCCTTGGCGACGCCCGCCGCGATCGCGCCGATGCCGGTGGCGGCCACCAGTTTCACCGTGACCCGGGCGATCGGGTTGATCTGCTTCAGGTCATAGATGAGCTGGGCCAGGTCCTCGATCGAGTAGATGTCGTGGTGCGGCGGGGGGCTGATCAGCATCACGCCGGGCGTCGAGTGACGCAGGCGGGCGATCATCTCGGTGACCTTGAAGCCGGGCAGCTGACCGCCCTCGCCGGGCTTGGCGCCCTGGGCGACCTTGATCTCCAGCTCCACGCACTGGTTCAGGTACTCGGCGGTGACGCCAAAGCGTCCCGAGGCCACCTGCTTGATGGCGCTGTTGGGGTTGTCGCCGTTGGGCAGCGGCTTGTAGCGCGCGCTGTCTTCGCCGCCTTCGCCCGAGACCGAGCGGGCGCCGATGCGGTTCATGGCGATGTTCAGGGCGCCATGGGCTTCGGGGCTGAGGGCCCCCAGGCTCATGCCGGGCGTGACGAAGCGCTTGCGGATCTCGTTGACGCTCTCGACGTCGTCGGTCGAGATCGGGTTGCGGTCCGAGCGCCAGTCCAGAAGGTCGCGCAGCTGGATCGGCTTCTGCGTGCGCAGGCCGTTGGACCAGCGGCGATAGAGCTCGTAGTCGCCGGTGTCGCAGGCCGTCTGCAGGGTGTGCATCAGCCGGGCCTCGAAGGCGTGAGCCTCGCCCGAGCGACGGGCCTTGTAGAGACCGCCGACCGGCAGGGTGACGGCGGGCGTCCCCCAGGCCTTGCGATGCAGCTCGACGGTCTTGCTCTCGATGCCGGCCAGGCCGATGCCCGAGATGCGCGAGGGCATGCCGGGGAAAAACTCGGCCGCCATGGCGCGCGACAGGCCGACGGCCTCGAAGTTGTAGCCGCCGCGATACGAGGAGATGACGCTGATGCCCATCTTGGAGATGATCTTCAGCAGCCCGCCCTCGATCGCGCCCTTGAAGTTCAGACACACCTCTTTCAGCGACTTGTCGCCGATCAGGCCGCGTTCCAGGCGATCCTGGAAGCTCTCCTGCGCCAGATAGGCGTTCACCGCCGTGGCGCCGACGCCGACCAGCACCGCGAAATAGTGCGTGTCCAGGCACTCGGCCGAGCGGACGATGATCGAGACGTAAGACCGCAGGCCCTTGGCCACCAGGTGGGCGTGAACGCCGCCGGTGGCCAGGATCATCGGTAGGGCTACGCGCTCGGCGTCGCTGGCCTCGTCGGTCAGGACGATGGCCCCGCAGCCGCGCAGGACGGCGTCCTCGGCCTCGGCGCGGATCCGGTCGAGGTTGGCGCGCAGGGCGTCGCCGGCCCGGGCTTCCTCGGCGGGCAGCGGCATGGTGCAGTCGATGACCGCAACGTTCTTCTCGCCCAGCAACGCATGGACGCGCTCGTACATGCCGGTGGTCAGCACCGGGCTTTCCAGCACATAGACGTCCGCCTGCGCGGCGTCCTGAGCCAGGATGTTGCCGAGGTTCTTGAACCGGGTCTTCAGGCTCATCACGCCGGTCTCCCGCAGGGGGTCGATCGGCGGGTTGGTCACCTGGCTAAAGTTCTGGCGGAAATAGTGGCTGAGCGGACGGTACTTCTCCGACAGCACCGCCAGCGGCGTGTCGTCGCCCATGGAGCCGACGGCTTCCTTGCCCTCCTCGACCATGGGGGCGAGGATCATCTCCAGGTCTTCCAGGCTGTAGCCGGCGGCCGCCTGGCGACGGGTCAGCTCCTCGCGGCCGAACTTGCGCGGTTCGGGGCCAGGGCCGATCTCCTTCTCAAGATCGACCATGTTGCCGAGCCACTCGGTGTAGGGGTGGCGGGTGGCCAGTTCGTCGATGATCTCTTCTTCGCCATAGAGGCGACCTTCGGCGAGGTCGATGGCCAGCATGCGGCCCGGCGAGATCGCGAGCTTCCGGGTGATGCGAGCTTCCTCGACGCCGCACATGCCCGCTTCCGAGCCCATGATCACAAGGCCATCGTCGGTATAGGCCACGCGCAGCGGCCGTAGGCCCGAGCGGTCCTTGCCGGCCACGACCCAGCGGCCGTCGGTGGCGCACAGGGCGGCCGGGCCGTCCCAGGGCTCCATCACGGCGTTGCAGTACGAATAGAGCGCCTTGTGGGCGTCCTTCATCTTCGGATTGGCGGCCTCGGGGACCAGCAGGGCCTTGGCCATCGGCGCGTCGCGACCGGCGCGCACCAGCACCTCGAAGGTGTTGTCGAGGTTGGCGCTGTCCGAACCGCCCGGCTGGATCACCGGTTTGACGTCATCCCCGAACTCGCCGAAGGCCTGGGCGGCCATCTTGATCTCGTGGGACTTCATCCAGTTGATGTTGCCCTTGATCGTGTTGATCTCGCCGTTGTGGGCGAGCATCCGGAAGGGCTGGGCCAGACGCCACTGCGGGAAGGTGTTGGTCGAATAACGCTGGTGGAAGATCGCGACGGCCGCCGTGAAGCGTTCGTCCTTCAGGTCGGGATAGAACTCGTCGATCGCTTCGGCGAGGAACATGCCCTTGTAGATCAGTGACTTGGCCGACAGCGAGCAGATGTAGAAGTCACTGATGTTCTGGGCATGGACGCGCTTTTCGATGCGCTTGCGGCACAGGAACAGCGCGCGTTCCAGCGCCTCGCCTTCCAGGCCGGCCGGCCCGGCCAGCATGATCTGCTCGATTTCCGGACGGGTGGCGTTGGCCTTCTCGCCGATCACCGAGG
>NCDQ01000330.1 GCA_002280275.1 Caulobacter vibrioides
CCAGTTCAGCCCGCAAGTTCACCGCATAGTCATGCTCGGCGGACAGCCGGTCCTTCGCCGCTTGGCGGTTCTGGCTCATCATGATCACCGGCGCTTGGATAGCGGCCACGGTCGACAGGATCAGGTTCAGGAAGATGAAGGGATAGGGATCGAAGGCCAGATGCATCGGCTTCAGGGCCAGGTTCAGACCCATCCACAGAACCAGCGCCACGACGAAGCCGCCGATGAAGCTCCACGAGCCGCCGATGGCCGCGACCTTGTCGGCCAGGCGCGTCCAGAAGGCGCCCTCGTCGAGTATCGTGCGCGGGTCCGAAGGCTGCTCGGCCAGGATCAGGTCGATGACGCGCTTCTGGACGTCGTTGAGGTCTCCGTAGGACTTGCCCAGCAGATCCATCGAAAGCTGGTCGAGGCGGTCATGAGACATGGACGGGGACTCTGAGAACAGGGAGCCCGCATCATCGGCGGCCGGACCCGAACGTGACAAGGGCGCGATTGACACGGCGGCCTCGGCAAGGCGACGCTTGCTCCGTCGGGTGGGGCCGACGACGTCCAGGCTTTCAAAAGGAGAAGCGCCATGGCCCATAAGTTTCTGATCAAGAAGAACAAGGCCGGCGAGTTCGTCGCCTATTTCGTCTACAACAGCGAGACCATCTTCTGGACCGAAGGCTACGCGTCCAAGGCCTCGGCCAAGAACGCCATCGAGTCGATCAAGAAGAACGGCCCGGACGCCGAGATCGACGATCAGACGGACTGATCGGAGCGCGACCAGAGGCTCCCCCGCGATGCGGGGGAGCTGAGGGGCGCTTCAGGCCCCTTGACCCCTCCGCTCGTTCGGCATCTGATCATTGATAACAATGATACGGGAGGGGTCCATGCCGGCGAACGGGCGCAAGAGCATCTTCATCACGGGCGCGGCCAGCGGCATCGGTTTGGCCTGCGCCAAACGCTTCGCCAAGGAAGGCTGGTTCGTCGGCCTGTCGGATATCGACAAGGTGGGGCTGAAAGCCGCTCTGCTGGCCATCGGCCCGGAGAACGGCTCGATCCATCCCCTGGACGTCCGCGACCGCGAGGCCTGGGAGAACGCCATCGGCGAGTTCGGGCGCGAGACGGGCGGCCAGGCGAACGCTCTGCTGAACAACGCCGGCGTCGCGCGCTTTGGCATGCTGAACGAGATGTCCGACGCCGATTGCGACATCCAGATCGACATCAACATCAAGGGCGTGATCAACGGCGCCCGCGCGGGCTTGCCGCTCTTGAAGGCGGCCGGCGGGCGGCTGATCAATGTGGCCTCGTGCGCGGGCCTTTATGGCTCGCCGAAGCTGGCGGTCTATTCGGCCACCAAGTTCGCGGTGCGCGGCCTGTCAGAGGCGCTGGACGTCGAGTACGCCGCCTATGGCGTCAGCGTCGCCTGCGTCATGCCGTGGTTCGTCGAGACGCCGATCCTGAACGCGGCCTCGGACGGCTCCAACAAGTCGATGTCGGAGTCGTTGAAGGCCGGCGGGCTGGAGGTCTATCCCGTCGAGGACGCCGCCCAGGTGGTCTGGGAGGCCGCCCACGGCAAGGCGCTGCACTACCTGGTGGGCAAGCGGGCCAAGCAGATGCGCTTCGCGGCCAGCCACATGCCGGGCAGCCTTAGGAAGCAGCTCCGCTCCCGGCCCCTACTGTAGCCTTCAGACCGTCCAGCGCCGGCTTGTCATGGGCCGGCGCGCTCGCCTTGGCCGGCGTCAGCGTCGGCGCGGAAGCCGGTTCGCTGACCGGACCGATGGGCCCGCCGACGCCCGGCGCGCCGTTGATCGGCTCGGGACGGGCCAGGCTGGCATAGGCCACCGGACCGTGACCGTCGGCCGTCAGGCTGGCGATCTCGGACGGCGCGATGTCGTCGACCGTCGGCGACTGGCTGGAAACCCCGCTGCGGCGTCCGAAGCGATAGAAGATGTGCATGCCCACCTGGGTCACGCGCTGCAGGCGCGGGCCCCAGCCCGGCGACACATGCACCGTGTGGAAGTGAGTGGCCGAGCCGACCGGGCCCTCCAGCGTGCCGGCCATGACGCGGGTGGCGACCTTGCGGGCCCGGCTCCAGGCGCCGAGGTCGCGGGCGCGCCGCATCGAGCCGTCGCAGGCGAAGCTGAATTGGCAGCCGGTGCGATTGTAGGCGCCCTGGAACACGACGCCGCAGATCGACTGCGGGAAGGCCGGGTGACGCACGCGGTTCAAAACGACCTGGGCCACGGCCGCCTGGCCGCTGGGGGTCTCGCCGCGGGCTTCGTAATAGACGGCCTGGGCCAGGCACTCGAGCTCGCGCGAACTCTGCAGGGCGTTGCCCAGTTGGAACGGACCCGCGCCGCCGCCGTTAAGCATGGTGCCGAAGCTGGCGCGCAGCATCAGCGGGCCGGTGCGGCCGCTCTGGCCCGGCAGCAGGGCCGCCCCCGCGCCTTCCAGGCGGGCGGCCAGCATGGCCGACTGACGATCACGCTGATCGACGGCGGCGAAGAGATAGGGGTCATGACGCTTGGCCACGGCGAGCGCGCCGGGGTCCATACGCGTAGAAGCGCTGAGCATCGCCGCCTCGGAGAAATCTCCCGAAGCGCCTTCCGCCAATCGGGCGACACGGGCGTGGGTGGAGGCCGATTGGGCCAGGCCACCCAGAAGGTAAACGCCGCCCAGGGCGAGACCCGTGATGGATCCCACCAATACGGCGCCGACCAGCCCGCGCGCGTCCGCGCGCGTCTGCGACTTGATATACAAAACTCGTGTCCTGCGCGGCGAGAGCCTCCGGCTCCCCGACAAAAGCGCCCCGGAAACTCCGCGAAAATCACCGGCGGAGACGCTTCCGAAGCGGAGGATTGGCCGTATCACGCTGTGGCCAAGATCCTGCTTGTAGCGGCTTATGACGTATCGGTGACCGACTCGCAAGCACGGGACGCGCCGCGACACCGGCCCTGCGCGCTTGCGTCGCACAGTCTAATCGTTAACGCCTTGAATCCTCGCGAAAAGCTCGAGAAGGCCAATCGTCGTTTTTTTGTCGCTGCGAAAGCCTTGCCGCGCCTGTGTTCATCCAATCGGAGCGGAATCTGAGGCGGAACTTATCGTTACTCGGCAACGACACAAGGTTAACGAGCCAGCGCCGCGCGGGGACTCTGGCGAGCCCCCGCTGGCCCTGGATCAGCGCCCTCGGATGAGGTGCCAGGCATGGATGAGGATCTT
>NCDQ01000021.1 GCA_002280275.1 Caulobacter vibrioides
GCCGGTGGAGATCGTCGAGACGCCGGTCCCGTCGAGATCGATCCAGACCCGGATCTGGGTCTCCTTCGTCTCGCGGACCACTTCAGCGGTGCGGGCCATCTGAATCCTAAAGTCCGTTCTTCTGGGCCAGCTCGCGCAGGGAGACCTGCGGGCGCGGACCATAGTGGTTGATCACCTCAGCGGCGGCGAGACTGCCCAACTGGCCGCAGACCGGCAGCGGGCGGCCTTGCGAGAGGCCAAAGAGGAAACCAGCGGCGTATTGGTCGCCCGCGCCCGTCGTGTCCACGACTTTTTCCACCGGGTAGGCCGAGATTTCGTGCAACTGCCCATTCGAGGCGACGATCGAGCCCTTTTCGCTGCGCGTGACGGCGGCGATCTCGCAGCGTTCCGCCAAGGCCTTTACCGCCGCATCGAAATCGTCGGTCTCGAACAGGGCGCAGACTTCGGCGGCGTTGGCAAAGACGATGTCGCACTGGGTTTCGACGAAGCCCAGCAGGGCCCCGCGATGGCGATCGACAACGAAGCTGTCCGACAGGGTCAGGGCGATCTTGCGGCCGGCGCCGTGGGCCAGGGCGGCGGCCTTGGCGAAGGCGCGGCGCGCTTCGGGCGGATCGAACAGATAGCCTTCCAGATACGAGATCTGCGCGGCTTCGATGATCTCCGGATCGACGTCAGCGGGGTTCAGCTCGACGCAGGCGCCCAGATAGGTCGACATGGTGCGCTGGCCGTCCGGGGTGACGTTGATCAGGCTCTGAGCCGTCGCGGGACCTTCGGCCAGCGGCGGGGTCGTGAAAACGCAGCCGATCGCGTTCATGTCGTGGCGGAACACGCGTCCCAGCTGGTCGTCGGCGACCTTGCCGAGGAACGCGGCCTTGCCGCCGAAGCTGGCCACGCCCGCCACGGTGTTGGCGGCGCTGCCGCCCGAAGCCTCGATCGCCGCCGACATCACATCGTACAGACTGGCGGCGCGCGCCGGATCGATCAGGGCCATCGAGCCCTTCACCAGGCCCTCGCGCTCGAGGAAGGCGTCGTCGCACTGGGCGATGACGTCGACAATGGCGTTGCCGATGGCGGCGACGTCGTAGAGCGCGGTCATGGGACGGAAAAACCTTTGAAAGACAGGACCGAAGGTCCAGGCAGCGTTGCGATTAAAGGATGTGGTCGGCTGTGGCAACGCGAGGGTTGCCCAAAGTCCTGCGACATCCTAGCTGCGCTCTTCTAGCAAGCATGGGTAAACCGATGGTCGATGTCCTGCTCCTGGTCCCGGCTCGCGACGAGCACCGCTATGGCGACAGCTGGTCGACCTTGTTTGAACGGCTGGCCGCGCCGCTTCGCGCCCAGGGTCTGACGGTCGAAGCGCAGCCTTGGACGGATCCTGTCGCGCCGAGCCAGGCGCGCCTGGTCATGCCGTCCCTGGCCTGGGGTTACCACGCCCGGCAGGAGGACTGGTTCGCGCAGCTCGACGCCTTCCAGACGAGCGGGGTGCGTATGGTGAACCCGCCCTCGGTGCTGCGCTGGAACGCGACTAAGACCTATCTGGTCGAGCTGGCCGGGAAAGGCGCCCCGGTCGTGCCGACCCAGGCCCATGACGCCTTGACGATCGAGGCTGTGGACGCCGCCTTCGACGCCTTCGGGGTCGACGAGGTGGTGGTCAAGCCGCAGGTCTCGGCGGGTTCGCACGAGACGATCCGGGTCAAGCGCGGGGGGTCGCTGGAGGGTGGTCCAAGCGGTCCGGCCTTGGTCCAGCCGTTCCTCCCGGCCGTGGGCGAGGAGGGCGAGCTGTCGCTGTTTTTCTTCGACGGCCGGTTCAGCCACGCGGTGGCCAAGGTCGCCGTCGATGGTGATTTCCGCGTCCAGCCGCAGTTCGGCGGCCGGGTCAACGAGATCGCGCCTGAGCCGGAAGCCCTGCGGGCGGCCGCTATGGTGCTGGAAGCGGCCGGGCCGCCACTGACCTATGCGCGCGTTGATTTGATCCGGGGCCTCGAGCACACGCCTCAACTGATGGAGCTGGAAGTCATCGAACCCGACCTCTTCCTGGAGCACGCCCACGACAAGGGCGCGGCCTTCGCGGCTGCGGTGATGCGGGCGATCGGGTGAGATAAAAACTCCCCCAAGTGGGGGAGGTGGCGCGAAGCGCCGGAGGGGGAAGTTGTCCTGACCCGGCTTCTCCCCTCTCCGTCGGCTGCGCCGACACCTCTCCCAAAGGGAGAGGATTTTTGGACTCACGCCCCCAAAAACAGCTCCCGCGACGGGCACAGGTCGCTGATCTTGCAGATCTCGCACTTGGGCTTCCTCGCCACGCAGACATAGCGGCCATGCAGGATTAGCCAGTGGTGCGCGCGGGTCTGGTAGGGCGGAGGAACCACCCGCATCAGGTCCTGTTCGACCGCGTCGGGGGTCTTGCCGCTCGACAGCTTGAGACGATGCGAGACCCGGAAGACGTGGGTGTCGACGGCGATGGCGGGTTCGATGTCCAGTTCGTTCAGCACGACGCTGGCGGTCTTGCGGCCAACGCCGGGCAGGGCCTCCAGATCCTCGCGGTTCAGCGGAACCTGGCCGCCGTGCTTATCCATGATGATCCGGGCGGCGGCGATCACGTTCTTGGCCTTGCTGCGGAACAGGCCGATCGAGGCGATGTACTTGATCAGCCCCTCTTCCCCGAGCGCCAGCATGGCCTCGGCGCTATTGGCGACCTGAAACAGCGGGCCGGTGGCCTTGTTGACCTGGACGTCGGTAGCCTGGGCCGACAGGGCGACGGCCGTTACCAGTTCGTACGGGTTGGAATAGTTCAGCTCGGTCTTGGGATGCAGATCGAGGCCCTCGAACCGGTCGAACAGAACCGCGACGCGCTCGCGCTGGGCCGGCGAGAGGCGCTTGACGGGCTTCTTGGCGGCCTTCCGGACCGGCGTCTTGCTGACCAAAGCGGCTTTGCGGGGAGTCTTGACCATGGGGCGACCATGCCGTGGGGGACTCCGCTCGCCAAGAGCGCGGCTGACCCCTAAATTCGCGCCATGGCCAAGCCGATCTACATGGACCGGGTGATCGCGCCGCACCGCTCGCTGAGCCCGCAGGGCGGCGCGGTGCTGTTGGCCGTCGTGATGGCGTTCAACGTGTTGGTGGCGATCTTTCTGATCGTGATCCAGGCGCCGCCCATTCTGCCGTTTCTCGGGCTCGACGTTCTGGCGCTCTGGATTGCTCTGCGGGCGAGCGAACGGGCCGCGCGCCGGGTGGAGCGCATCCAGGTCACGGCAGAGGCTGTGACCGTCAGTCGCGAGGATGAGAAAGGCGCGCGCACCGTCTGGACCTCGCCCACGGCTTTCACGCGGGTCGGCGTGGAGCAGCCGGGCGATCATGACGTTCGCGTTCGGCTGATGATCCATCGCAAACGCCTGACCCTGGCGCGCGCGCTGGGCCCCGATCAGCGGGTGGAACTTGCCGACGCGCTAAGGGATGCGATCCGAGCGGCCCGCAACGAGCGCTGGTCGTGATCAGCGCAAGAACCGGGCGGACGGCGCTGGCCCGGGGGCCTAGCCTATGACCATGGCTTACGACGCATCCCCCCTTTCTGACGCCATCTCCGAGGCCGCGCGGCAGGAGCTGGCCCGTCTGGCCGAGCGCTCGGTCGACTATCATCGCATGGCCAAGGCGCTCGACTGGCTGGCCGAGCGGTGGTCCGAGCATCCGTGCCTGGACGACGCCGCCCAGGCGGTGGGCCTCTCGCCGTTCCACTTCCAGCGCATCTTCACGCGTTGGGCGGGGGTAAGCCCCAAGAGCTTCGTCTCGGCCATCGCTCACGCCGAGGCGCGGCGCTCGCTGGAGGCCGGCGGCACGGTGCTGGACGCGGCCTTCGACGCGGGGCTTTCCGGGCCCTCGCGCTTGCACGATCTGTTCATCGCCCAGGAGGCGGCCACGCCGGGCGAGGTGCGGCGGCGAGGGGCGGGCATGCGCCTGCGGTGGGGCTGGGCGCCGACCCCGTTCGGCCGCGGCCTCTTCGTGATGGCGGATCGGGGCCTGGCGGGCCTGGCGTTTTCGGATGGCGATGACGAGGCGAGCTTCGCCGACATGCATCGTCGCTTCCCGGCCGCTGACTGGATCCAGGATGATCGCGCCGCTCAGACGATGGCCCTGCGCGCCTTTGCGGGCGGGGAGGGGCCCTTGCCGGTGGTGCTGATCGGCTCGCCGTTCCACATCCAGGTCTGGAAGGCCCTGCTGAACATCAAGGCCGGTGAGACCGCCACCTACGGCCAGGTCGCCGCCTGGGCCGGTAAGCCCAAGGCCTTCCAGGCGACGGGCGGCGCCATCGGGGCCAATCCCATCTCGCTGCTGATCCCCTGTCACCGCGCCATCGCAAAGAGCGGCAAGCTCACGGGGTATCACTGGGGCCTGGCGCGAAAGGCGGCGATCCTGGGGATGGAGGCCGTGGCGGCGGCCGGGTGATGCAAAATCCTCCCCCTAGCGGGGGAGGTGGTCGCGAAGCGACCGGAGGGGGAAGTCCTGTTGAGCTTGTGACTTCCCTCTCCGTCGCCTCCGGCGACACCTCTCCCTTGGGGAGAGGATTTTGGGATCACAAGATAAACCGGCTCAGATCCGCATTGGCCGCCAGCGCGCCCACCCGCTCCTGCACATAGGCCGCGTCGATCGTCACGGTCTCGCCGCCGCGATCGGCGGCGGTGAAGCTGATCTCCTCGACCACCTTCTCCATGATTGTCTGCAGTCGGCGGGCGCCGATGTTCTCGACCGAACCGTTGACGGCCACCGCCGCGTCGGCCAGGGCGTCGATGGCCTCGTCGGTGAAGACCAGCGTGACCTCTTCGGTCGCCATCAGCGCCTGATGCTGGCGGATCAGGTTAGCTTCCGGCTCGGTCAGGATCCGGCGCATGTCGTCGCGCGAGAGGCCCTTCAGCTCGACGCGGATCGGCAAGCGGCCCTGAAGTTCGGGCAAGAGGTCCGAGGGCTTGGCGACGTGGAAGGCGCCCGAGGCGATGAACAGGATGTGGTCGGTCTTGACCGGCCCATGCTTGGTCGAGACCGTCGTGCCCTCGATCAGCGGCAGGAGATCCCGCTGTACCCCCTCGCGGCTGACGTCGGCGCCGGACCGTTGCGAAGAGCTGGCGACCTTGTCGATCTCGTCCAGAAAGACGATGCCGTGGTTCTCGGCCAGCTCCAGAGCCTCCTGGGTCAGCGCCTCTTGGTCCAGCAGCTTGTCGCTTTCTTCGGCGATCAGCGGCGCCCAGGCGCCCGAGACGGTGGTCTTGTGGGTCTTGGTGCGACCACCGCCCAGCGACTTCATCATGTCCGACAGGTTGAACACCGCCGCGCCGGGCTGGCCGGGAATGTCGAAGCTGGGACCGCCGGTGTCGGCCAGCTGCAGCTCGACCTCCTTGTCGTCCAGTTCGCCGGCGCGCAGCTTTCGGCGGAACGCCTCGCGAGCGGCCGTCGAGCCCGGACCGGTGAGCGCGTCGAGGATGCGTTCCTCGGCGGCGCCCTCGGCCTTGGCCTTCACCGCGGCGCGGCGCTTGTCGCGCACCATGGCCAGGGCGCTTTCGACGAGATCGCGCACGATCTGGTCGACGTCGCGGCCGACATAGCCGACCTCGGTGAACTTGGTGGCCTCGACCTTCAGGAACGGCGCTTGGGCCAGCTTGGCCAGACGACGCGCGATCTCGGTCTTGCCGACGCCCGTGGGACCGATCAGCAGGATGTTCTTGGGGGTGACCTCGTCGCGCAGATCAGCGGGCACACGGCGGCGGCGCCAGCGGTTGCGCAGCGCCACGGCCACGGCCTTCTTGGCCTCGGCATGGCCGACAATATAGCGGTCAAGTTCGGAAACGATCTCGCGGGGCGAAAACTCGGTCATTACAGGCTTTCGACGGTCAGGTTGCCGTTGGTGTAGACGCAGATCTCGGCGGCGATGCCCATGGCCTTGCGCGCGATGTCCTCAGCCGAGAGGTCCAGGTCGATCAGCGCCTTGCCGGCCGCCAGGGCGTAGTTGCCGCCCGAGCCGATCGCCGCGACCGCGCCGCCGCCGAGGCTTTCGCCCGGCTCCAGCACGTCGCCGACGCCGGTGACGGTGTAGATGGCGGTCTTGTCGGCGACCAGCAGCATGGCTTCCAGTCGGCGCAGATAGCGGTCGGTCCGCCAGTCCTTGGCCAGATCGACGCAAGCGCGGGCCAACTGGTCGGGATACTGCTCCAGCTTGGCTTCCAGCCGCTCAATCAGGGTGAAGGCGTCGGCCGTGGCGCCGGCGAAGCCCGCCACCACCTTTCCGCCGGCCAGGCGTCGCACCTTGCGGGCGTTGCCCTTGACGACGGTTGGGCCCATGGAGACCTGTCCGTCACCGGCGATCACGGTCGAGCCGTTCTTGCGCACCGCCAGAATGGTCGTGCCGTGCCAGTCGGGAAAGGAAGAGCTGTTGCTTTGCATGGCTTCGCATGTGGCGAGGCCGGGCCGGAGGGTCAAGCGCCATGAGTTTTTCGGAAGCCGAAGTCGAGCGCTACGCCCGCCATCTGGTGCTGCGCGAGGTGGGTGGCCCGGGCCAGCAAAAGCTCAAGGCCGCTCGGGTTCTGGTGGTGGGGGCGGGCGGCCTCGGCGCGCCGGCCGCGCTCTATCTGGCCGCCGCGGGGGTCGGGACGATCGGGCTGGTCGATCCCGACACCGTTTCGCTGTCGAACCTGCAGCGCCAGGTGCTGTACGCCACCGCCGATGTGGGCCGAGCCAAGGTGGCGGCGGCCACCGAGCACCTGCGGGCGCTCAATCCGAACACGACCATCGAGACCCATCCGGTATGGCTGGATGCGTCCAACGCCCAGGCGGTGGTTTCCAGGTATGACCTCGTTCTGGACGGCACCGACGATTTCGCGACCCGCTTTGCTGTGAGCGACGCCTGTCTCGCGCAGGGCAAGCCCCTGGTCAGCGGCGCCCTGGGCCGCTGGACGGGCCAGGTCGGGGTGTTTCACGGACAGCCCTGCTATCGATGTCTGGTGCCGGATGTCCCGCCTGATGCGGAGACCTGTGCGCTGGCGGGCGTTGTCGGCGCACTGGCTGGCGTTATCGGATCGATGATGGCCCTTGAGGCCGTGAAGCTCATCACCAGCTCCGGTCAGCCGCTTTCCGGCCGGCTCCTGATCTATGACGCCCTGGCCGGGGAGACCCGTACCGTTCGGATCGGTCACGACCCGCAATGCCCGTCCTGCGGCGCTTGACCTCCCTAGCGTAACGCCGTTCGCTATGGCGCGATGGTTCTCGGGAGTATCAAGATGAAGCGCTTCTTGCGCGGTCTGGCGATCACGCTGGGCCTGCTGGTCGTCGTGGCGGCGGGGGCCTGGCTGCTGCTGCAGAGACCCGATATCCCGTACGCCACGCTGGAGGCCAAGTATGGCTATCCGGACTCGCAGTACATGGACCTGCCCGGCGGCGTGCGCGCGCACTACCGCGACCTTGGACCGCGTGACGCGCCGGCGATCGTGTTGGTGCATGGCTATTCGGCCTCAACCCACGCCTGGGACGCCTGGGCGAAGCGCTTATCCAAGTCCTACCGCGTGGTGGTGCTGGATCTCCCGGGTCATGGCCTGACGCGGACGTCGGGCGCCTATGTCGCCGGGCGCCAGGGATTCGTCGCGGTGGTCGACGGGCTGACAGCGCGGCTGGGCCTGACCCGCTTCACCTTGGCCGGAAACTCGATGGGCGGCGCGGTGGCCTGGACCTATTCGGTCGATCACCCCGACAAGGTTCAGCGACTTGTGCTGGTCGATGCGGCTGGATGGCCGTCCGAGAAGTCGGGCGGCGCGGTGATCTTCAACATACTTCGCCATCCGATCGGTCGGGCTGTGCTGAAG
This sequence comes from Caulobacter vibrioides, assembly GCA_002280275.1. Taxonomy (GTDB): domain Bacteria; phylum Pseudomonadota; class Alphaproteobacteria; order Caulobacterales; family Caulobacteraceae; genus Caulobacter; species Caulobacter vibrioides_A. Next base: position 7,836 of record NCDQ01000021.1, read on the forward strand.
GACGTCGACACCCGCCCTCTGGTCGCTCAGGGGCTGCGCTCGGGCTACTGGGATCAGAGCCTGGTCACTCCGGCCTTGATCGATCGCTATGTCGATCTGTCCCGCGGGCCCGGTCATCGCGACATTCTGCTGTCTCTGCAGAGCGGGCCTCGCCGTGACGCCACCGTGGCAGAGCTTTCGACGATCCACGCTCCGACCCTGATCATGTTCGGCCAGGAAGACCGGATCATTCCCGCCGCCGACGGCGAGAAGTTCCACAAGGCCATACCGGGGGCGACCCTGATCCTCTATCCGGGCGTGGGCCACGTGCCGATGGAGCAGATCCCTGACCGCTCGGCGGCGGACCTCGAGGCCTGGCTCGCCGCCCACCCCGTCAAGTAGCGCCGCCTGCGGGTTCATACGGACCTGACAGCACAGCGTCAGACCCGCCATATGCGGGCGGAGCAAGCGCGTGGGGCGAGCATGAGCGGATCACGGATCGGGCTGGACGCGCTGAAGGCCAAGGTGATGTCGGCCGACGACGCGGCGGCGTTAATCGGTCCGGGCGAGACCGTTGGCATGAGCGGCTTCACCGGATCAGGCTACCCCAAGGCCGTGCCCATGGCCCTGGCGCGCCGCATTGAGGCCGAGCACGCCGCTGGCCGCCCCTTCAAGCTCCGCGTCTGGACCGGCGCCTCGACCGGCCCGGAGTTGGACGGGGCCCTCGCCAAGGCCAACGGCATCGAGTTTCGGCTGCCCTACAACTCTGACCCCATCGCCCGGGAGATGATCAATCGCGGCGAGATGGACTATTTCGACATGCACCTGTCGCAGGTGGCTCCGATGGCCTGGCAGGGTTTCCTGGGTCCGCTCGACACGGCCGTCATCGAGGTCACCGGGATCCGACCAGACGGGTCGCTTATCCCGTCCTCGTCGGTAGGCAACAATAAGACCTGGATCGACCGCGCCTCGAAAGTGATCCTCGAGGTGAACCGTTGGCAGAACCCCGCCCTGGAGGGGATGCACGACATCTACTATGGCACTGCCCTGCCGCCGGACCGGCGCCCCATTCCGCTGACGCGGCCCGATCAGCGGATCGGCGAAGCCTATTTCCGTTGCGACCCGTCCAAGGTGGTGGCGGTGGTCGAAACCGACACCCCCGACCGCAATCTGCCGTTCGACCCGCCGGGCGAGGACCACCGCGCCATCGCCGGCCACCTTCTGGAGTTCTTCCGACACGAGGTGGCGCGCGGTCGCCTGCCGGCCAACCTGCTGCCGCTGCAGTCGGGCGTGGGCAATATCGCCAATGCGGTGATGTTCGGCCTGGTCGATGGGCCCTTCGAGCGTATGACCGCCTATACCGAGGTGCTGCAGGACGGGATGCTGGCGCTGCTGGAGTCCGGCAGGTTGTTGAGCGCTTCGGCCACCGCCTTTTCCCTGAGCCCGGAGGCCGCTCACACGCTGAACGCCGACCTCGACAGGCTCCGCGATCGCCTGGTGCTGCGGCCCCAGGAGATCAGCAACCATCCGGAGCTGATCCGACGCCTGGGCTGCATCGCCATGAACGGCATGATCGAGGCCGACATCCACGGGGCGGTGAATTCGACCCACCTGATGGGCTCGCGCATTCAGAACGGCATCGGCGGCAGCGGCGATTTCGCTCGTAACGCCTATGTCTCGATCTTCATGGCCCCCTCGACGGCCAAGGGCGGCAAGATCTCGACCATCGTCCCGAAGACCCCGCACGTCGATCACATCAACCAAGACGTCCAGGTGCTGGTCACCGAGCAGGGCCTGGCGGATCTGCGGGCCCTGTCGCCGCGGCAGCGGGCTGAGGTGATCATCGAAAACTGCGCCCATCCGGACTATCGCCCGGCTTTGAAGGACTACCTGGCCCGCGCCCGCCGCGACTCCTACGGACAGCAGTCCCCGACCCTGCTGATGGAGGCCTTCGCCTGGCACCAGCGGTTTATCGAAACCGGCGACATGCGCGGCTGAGGTTTTGCGGCGGATCAAGGCGCCCGAGGACATGGCTCCGCCATCTGCCGCTTTCGCCAGGAGCTTGCGATGACCGAGGCCGCGCAACAGACCGCTTTCGATCAGATCGGCGGCGCCGCGCCCGTGGCGGCGATGGTCAACGCCTTTTACGACCTGATGGACACTGACCCGGCCTATGCGCGCCTACGGGCGATCCACGCCCAGGATCTGACGCCAATGCGGGCCTCGCTGGCCGGGTTCATCACTGGCTGGCTGGGCGGGCCCCGCGACTGGTTCGTTCAGCGGCCGGGGGTCTGCATGATGTCGCTGCATCGGGCCATGCCGATCGACGCCGAACTGGGACGGCAATGGGTCGAGGCGATGACACGCGCTATGGCTCAGGCCGGTGTCGAGCCGGACATGGCCGAAGCTCTGCGGGAGGTCTTCGGCCGCATGTCGGCGAACATGGCGACGGTCTGAGGCCTCAGAGCATCGCCGGGATGACTCGGTCCGGCGGGCGGTGCCCATCCATGAAGGTCTTCACATTGACGATGACCTTCTCGCCCATGTCGATCCGGCCCTCGACGGTGGCCGAGCCCATGTGGGGCAGCAGCACGACATTGGGCAGCTTCAGGAGCTTGGGATTGATGGCCGGCTCGTGCTCGTAGACGTCGAGGCCGGCGCCGGCGATCTCGCCCTTGGCCAGCATGTTGGCCAGCGCGCCTTCGTCGATCACCTCGCCCCGCGCGGTGTTGACCACCACGGCGTGCGGGCGCAGCAGCTTGAGGCGGCGCGCCGAGAGCAGGTGATAGGTGGCCGGGGTGTGCGGGCAGTTGACCGACACGAAGTCCATGCGGGCCAGCATCTGGTCGAGGCTTTCCCAGTAGGTGCAGCCCAGTTCCTCGGCGATGCGCGGGCTGACCGGCTTGCGGTTGTGATAGTGCACCTGCATGCCGAACGCCTTGGCGCGACGGGCCACGGCCTGGCCGATCCGGCCCATGCCGATGATGCCCAGGCGCTTGCCCCACAGGCGACGGCCCAGCATCCAGGTCGGTGACCAGCCATGGAATCCGCCGGCCTTGACCACCTCGGCGCCTTCGACAATCCGGCGCGAGGCCGCCATGATCAGGGTCATGGTCAGGTCGGCGGTGTCTTCGGTCAGGACGCCGGGGGTGTTGGTGACGATGATGCCGCGGGCGTTGGCGGTGGCGACGTCGATGTTGTCCACGCCGGCGCCAAAATTGGCGATCAGCTTGAGCCGATCGCCGGATCGCGACAGAAGGCGCGAGTCGATACGATCGGTGATCGTCGGCACGAGCACGTCGGCGCGGCTCATGGCGTCAACCAGTTCATCCGCCGTCATGGGCTTGTCGGAGACATTCAGTTCGGTGTCGAACAGTTCGCACATCCGCGTCTCCACCGGATCGGGGAGTTTGCGGGTGACGATGACTTTGAGCTTGCGGGCGGCCATGGGCGGTTTGAAAAGCTCTCTCTGACAGGCGTTTGAAAGCTGTAGCAAAGGGGCCGGTGGGGGCCAAGCAACATGCGGTCAAAAACAGAACAAGGTTCGTCTCGAATGGGTTTGACGCGCGTCATGGTCGGAATTGCGGCGGCAGCGGCGTTCCTGGCCGGCCCAGCCGTCGCTCAAGCGCCCAGGGTTACGCCCTCGGGCCTGGAAGTGCCGCGCTACGTCTCGTTAAAGTACGCCGAGGTCAACGCCCGCAACGGTCCGGATGAGGACCACAAGCTCCTGTGGGTCTATCACGCCAAGGGCCTTCCGGTTCAGGTGGTGGCCGAGACCCGTGAGTGGCGTCGGATCTGCGATCCGGAAGGCGGTCTGGCGTGGGTCCACAAGCGCACGACCGATGGCCGGCGTTCGGCGATGCGCGTGCAGGCGACCCCTCTTCCCCTGCTCAGCGCGCCCAAGGACGGCGCCAAGGTCAACGCCTATCTGAAGGCGCGGGCGGTGGCCTCGCTGGACAAGTGCGAGAACGGGTGGTGCAGGCTGCGGGCCGACGGATCGGCGGGCTGGGCCCCCGAGCGCGAGATCTGGGGCGCGGATCCTGCGGTCCAGTGTCGCAAGCGATAATGCGGCTGAGGATCGGTTCGCGTAGGGAAACGTTGAGGCGTCACCCACCGCCGTGCTAGGGCGTGCCGCATGCAGAAGAACGCCTATACCTTCGAAGAACTCTTGGCTTGCGGTCGCGGCGAGATGTTTGGTCCCGGCAACGCCCAACTGCCGGCGCCGCCGATGCTCATGTTCGACCGGATCGTTCGGATCGAGGCCGAGGGCGGCAAGTACGGCAAGGGCTATGTCGAAGCCGAATTCGACATTAATCCGGACCTATGGTTCTTCGGCTGCCACTTCATCGGTGATCCCGTCATGCCCGGCTGCCTGGGCCTGGACGCCATGTGGCAACTGGTGGGCTTCTTCCTGGGTTGGTCGGGAGGTCCCGGCCGCGGTCGCGCCCTGGGCGTCGGCGAGGTGAAATTCACGGGCCAGGTGACGCCCGACATCAAGAAGGTCGTCTACAAGATCGATCTGAAGCGAGTGATCATGCGCAAGCTGGTCATGGGCATCGCCGACGGCGTCCTGGAAGCGGACGGCAAGGTCATCTACGAAACCAGTGACCTCAAGGTTGGCCTGTTCACGCCCGAACAAATGGCTTGATCCGTTAGACGAGACCGGCCCTAGAGAGCTGGCCCCTGACGGATCGTAGGGGGAGAAGAGGATTTAGAATATGCGTCGCGTCGTCGTCACCGGACTGGGGATCGTCTCGTCCATCGGCAACAACGCCAATGAGGTCCTGGCCTCTCTGCGCGAAGCCAAGTCGGGCGTGATCGCCGCGCCCGAATACGCGGAGCTTGGTTTCCGCTGTCAGGTTCACGCCGCGCCCCAGATCGACTGGGAAGCGATGGTTGACCGTCGCGCCGCGCGCTTCCTGGCGCCCGGCACCGCCTACGCCCACATCGCCATGGAGCAGGCGATCGCCGATTCTGGCCTGTCGGAGACCGAGATCTCCCACGAGCGCACCGGCCTGATCGTCGGTTCGGGCGGTCCGTCGACCCGCGTCATCATCGACGCGGCGGCGATCACCAAGGAAAAGGGCCCCAAGCGCATCGGCCCGTTCGCCGTGCCCAAGGCCATGAGCTCGGGCCCGTCGGCGGTGCTGTCGACCTGGTTCAAGATCCGCGGCGTCAACTATTCGATCAGCTCAGCCTGCGCGACCAGCGCCCACTGTATCGGCGCAGCCGCCGAACAGATCCAGATGGGCAAGCAGGACGTGATCTTCGCCGGTGGCTGCGAGGAGCTGGACTGGAGCCTGTCGAACCTGTTCGACGCCATGGGCGCCATGAGCAGCAACTTCAACGACCGTCCGGCCGTGGCCAGCCGCGCCTATGACAAGAACCGCGACGGCTTCGTGATCGCCGGCGGCGCCGGGATCGTGGTGCTGGAAGAGTACGAACACGCCAAGGCGCGCGGGGCCAAGATCTACGGAGAAGTGGTTGGCTACGCCGCCAATTCCGACGGCTACGACATGGTCGCTCCCTCTGGCGAGGGCGCGGCGCGCTGCATGCGTCTGGCCATGGCCGAGGCCGGGAACCGGTCCATCGACTATCTGAACCCACACGGCACCTCGACGCCGGTCGGCGACAGCAAGGAGATGGGCGCGGTGCGCGAGGTGTTCGGCGACAAGGCGCCGATGATTTCGTCGACCAAGTCGCTGACCGGGCACAGCCTGGGCGCGGCGGGCGCGCAGGAGGCGATCTATTCGATCCTGATGCTCAACAACGACTTCGCGGCCGAGAGCGCCAACATCGAAGAGCTCGACCCCGAATTCGCCGACCTGCCGATCCTGCGCCAGCGGGTCGATAAGCCGCTGGAGACGGTGATGTCCAACAGCTTCGGCTTTGGCGGCACCAACGGCACGCTGATCTTCAGCAAGGTCTAGGCAGGGTTCCGCCCCCGGGCCGTCCCTGCTAACTCATCGCTCAACGATTTGCGAAAGAGGGCCCCACACATGGCCGACGATTACGCGTTCCCCAAGGGCGAGCTGATGCGGGGCAAGAAGGGCCTCGTCATGGGCGTGGCTAACCACAACTCGATCGCCTGGGGCATCGCCAGCCAGCTGGCCGCCCAGGGCGCCGAGATGGCCTTCACCTATCAGGGCGAGGAACTGGAGCGCCGCGTGCGCCCGCTGGCCGAAAGCATCGGCGTCAAGACCATGATCCCCTGCGACGTCACTGACGACGCTTCGATGGACGCGGCCTTTGCCGAGATCGAGAAGGCGTTCGGGACGATCGACTTCGTGGTGCACTCGGTGGCTTTCGCCAACAAGAACGAGCTGAAGGGCTCGTTCGTCGACAACACCACCCGCGAGGGCTTCCTGCTGGCCATGAACATCTCGGCCTTCAGCTTCGTGGACGTCGCCAAGCGGGCCAGCAAGATCATGCCGAACGGCGGCTCGCTGATCACCATGACCTATCTGGGGTCTGAGCGGACCATCCCGAACTACAACACCATGGGCGTGGCCAAGGCCGCGCTCGAAGCCTCGACCCGCTACATTGCACGGGATCTGGGCCCCAAGGGCATCCGCTGCAACGCCATTTCGGCTGGAGCCATGCGCACCCTTGCCCTGGCGGGTATCGCCGGCGGTCGCGGCATGATCGCCCAGGGCCGTGCGTTCAGCGCGATGAAGGAAGACACCTCGATGGAAGGCGTCGCCGGCTGCGCCCTGTGGCTGGCCTCGGACCTTGGCAAGTCAACCACGGGCGAAGTCGTTCACGTCGACGCCGGCTTCCACATGATGGGCATGCCCGACGCCGAGGAGGCTTAAGCCTCTTCGACCAAGGCCTACGGCGCGTAGGCCCGCATGAACCTTTCGGCCGCCTCCCGCGCGAGGCGGCCGAACTGTTCCTGGGTCTTGTCGGACGGCAGGCGCAACAAGCTCCGCAGCTGGCTGTGACCCATGACCATGCCGGAGAAGAACTCCGCCGCCTGGTCGAAATCCTCGACCTTCATGCGACCAAGCCGGGTTTCGGTCTCCAGGAACGCCGCCAATTGGCGACGCGCGTTCAGCGGGCCGGCCTCGAAGACCTCCTGGGCGATGTCGGGCATCTCGCTCGAGCCGAGGATGATCACCCGCATCATTGAATAGCGCTTGGTGGTGATCACCGTCTCCAGCACGGATCGGGCATAGGCCTCCAGCGCCTCGGTGGGATTGTCCACTGCTCCGGGCTCGCGCAGGGAGGCGGTGATGCTCTCGACGCGACGCTGCATCAAGGCCCGCATCAGTTCGGCCTTCGAGCCGTAATGATTGTACACTGTCTGTTTGGAGACCCCCGCGTGGCGGGCGATCGCCGACATGGGCGCGGCCAGGCCCCGCTCGCCGATCACCTCGACGGCGGCGTCCAGAATGGCCTCGGTCTTGGCGACGTCGATCTGTCCGGGAACGCGGGGCATCAGGAGACTCCGGGCATCAGTGGGCGTCCGACGGCGGCGGTGGGGCGTTCTTGACCGGCGTCGCCAGCAGGGACACCGCCGCGGCGACGAAGCAGCCGATCGCCAGAAGCGTGAAGCTGTCGCCGAACGCCATGACGGTCGCCTGTTGTTGCATCATGCCGCTGACGGCCTTGCGCGCCGCGCCGGCCGGATCGGCGACGCCAAGCTGCATCATGCGCTCTGTAAGCCCAGCAATCATGCCGGCCGCTGGACTGCCCTGGGTCACCTTCGAGGTCATGTCGTCATAGTAGAGCGCCGTCTGTTGCGTGATCGAGGTCGCCAACAAGGCAAGGCCGATCGCGCCGCCGGTGTTGCGCGACAGGTTCACCAGCCCTGAGGCGTTCTTGATCATGTGCGGGGGCAGCGTGCTCATCGTGATTTGCTGGGTGGCGATCATGGCGATCATGACGCCAACGCCCCGGCAAGCCTGAACGCTGGCGAACTCCCAGAAACCCCAGTCTTTGGTCACGCCGTGGGCCATGTACATGCCAAAACCCGCCAGCAGGAAGCCGACGCACATGGGCAGACGCGGGTCGGTTTTGCGGACCATTCGGTGCCGCCGAACAGGCTGGCCCCCGACACCGCCGTCATCAGGACGCCTATGGTGAAGTTGCGATTGGCGAAGGCGCGGAGCTCAACGATCGGGTTGCGGTAGGTCATCTGTCGCCACACGAAGACGACCCCGCCGATGACGGTGACGACCGTCAGCCACAGGATCAGGCTGTCGGAGAGCCAGTCCTCCTTAGCGCCTTCCTCCAGCACGTACTGCATGCTCATCAGGAAGACCGCCATCACGGCCAACCCAAACCAGTCGAAGCCCTTGGCCAGGCTGGGATCGCCCTTGTCGAAATCGCCCCAGCGCGCCACGCCAAACAGCACGATCAAGCCTGTCGGCACGTTGATGAAGAACAGCCATCGCCAGCTCAGCCACTCGGTCAGATGGCCGCCCAGCGTGGGGCCAACCGTCGGCGCAAGGGTGACGATCAGGCCCATGATCACGCTGGCCGTCACCCGACGCTCGGGCGGGAAGGCGGTGAAGGCGGTGGCGAACACCGTCGGGATCATCGCGCCCCCGATGAAGCCCTGCAGAGCCCGGGTGATGATCATCATGTCGATGGAGGTCGACAGGCCCGTCAGCACGCTCATGACGATGAAGCCGGCGCAGGAGGCCAGGTAAAGCTTCTGCGTCCCCCAGAGGCGCGAGAGGTAGCCCGACAGCGGAATCATCACGACTTCGGGGATCAGGTAGGCGGTTTGGATCCAGCTGACCTGGTCGGTGCTGGCGCCGACCCCGGCCTGGATCTGGGGCAGGGACGCCGCCACGATCTGGATGTCCAGGATGGCCATGAACTGGCCGATGACCATGGCGCCAAAGCCGAGGAACAGCTTGGTCCAGTCGACCGGCGCTGGCGCTTGCGGCGCTGCGGAGGTCGTTGTCTTGCCGACCGCGTCGGCGGGGAGGGCGGCGTCGGCCATGAGGGCTGGTCCCGACTAGCGGGCCGCGCCCTGTCGGGCCATCTGCGGCGTCACCTGCGCGGCTTCCGCGAATGAGAGGCCCGAACGGTCGCGGACGTCGACCTTGATCTCGACCGACAGGCCGGGTCGCAGCGCCGCGCCAAGCTGGCTGCGGTCGACGGCGATCTTCACTGGCAGGCGCTGGGTGATCTTGGTGAAGTTGCCCACGGCGTTCTCCACCGGGATCAGGGCGAACTCCTGGCCCGTCGCCGGGGCGAAGCTGTCGACCTTGCCGATGATCTTCTGCTTGCCGAAGGCGTCGGCCTTGATCTCGACCGGTTGGCCGATCCGCAGGCGCGCGACCTGGGTTTCCTTGAAGTTGGCCACAACATAGGCCTGGCCCAGCGGAACCACCGACATCAGGGCGACGCCCGGCTGAACCAGTTGGCCCGGACGAACCGAACGGGCGCCGACCACGCCGCCGACCGGCGCGCGAATGACGGTGCGTTCGAGGTCCAGCTTGGCCTGCTCGACCGCGGCGTGGGCGGCGGCGGCCTGGGCCACGGCCTGGGCCTTGGCGGAGCCCAGCGACTGGGCGGCGCGCTTTTCGGCCTCCAGCGCGGCTTGCGCGCTGGCGACGCCGGCGGCGGTCTGGGTGGCGGCGGCTTTGGTGGTCTGGACCTTCTGTTGCGAGACCCAGCCCTGTCCAGCCAAGGCGTTATAACGGTCGAAATCGGCCTTGGCCCGGCTGGCGTCGGCCTGGGCGCTGGTTACGCCAGCGGCCTTCTGAGCGATCACGGCCAATTCGAGGCTGCTCTTGTCGTCGATCGCGCGGACAGCGGCGTCGGCTGCGGCGGCGTTGGCGACAGCCTGATCGACCCTGGCCTGGAAGGTGGAGGGGTCGATCTTGGCCAGCACCTGGCCTGGATCGACGCGCTGATTGTCGGTGACGAGAACCTCGGCGACATAGCCAGACACCTGCGGGCTCACCTGCACGGTGTCGGCCTGTACGAAGGCGTTGTCGGTGCTCTCGAAGTGCTGCTTGTCCAGGAACCAGAGCGTTCCGCCGACCAGAACCGCGACCAGCGTCACACCGCCCACGATCAGGGGAACTAGCTTCTTCTTCTCGGCCGCCATGCCCAGACCCTTGCCAAAAGACAACAAGCGCGCCGGATAGAAGGGTCTGGCGCGCGGTTCAAGGGATAAATGGACGCAGCCGTCCAAAAATCAATATTGGCCGCTAAGGTTTGGGGAACGATCCTGGACGAGGGCCTCGAGAGAGCAGCGCCTGCGACACCGAGCCGCAATTTCCGCTTGCGTCGGAATCACGACAGATTAAAAGCCGCTCCCCATCGCAACCAAGGGTTCGGGAGCGCGTATCTCCTCCGGCGAATGTTCGCCGGTCCCGCCTATTGGCCGCAGGAGGTTGTCGTGAAGTCTCAGTCCCCGATCGGCCAGACGCCGCTCGACATGCTCCGTCCAGTCTTGTGGACGGCGGCCGCAGCCTTCGCTGCGGGCTTTGGCGGCTATCTGGTGCTGGGCCTGCGGGCCATGCGTCCGATCGTCAACTAGACGCCGGTCGACCCGAAGCCACCTTCGCCGACGCCGTTCTTGAGCGCCAGGCCCGACCGCGGGCGCACCTGCATCTCATAGCCGTCCGGGATCGCGACCGAGAAGCCGGTGGGCGCCATGCAACGAGCGCCAGGCTTCAGAACGATCGGCTCGTCTTCCGGCACGGACGCGCGAAGGTCGAATCCGGCGGCTCCGGCCGTCGCGTAGGCGGGAACAGGCAGATCGAAATTGCCTTCCCAGCGCTTGAAACGGATAGCGAGACCGGCGGGAATGGCGGACATGCGAGGCTCCTCGAAGGGGCCGGCCCTGGCTGTAGCTGATTTGCCCGCCGTCCTGAAGGCTAGAGCGTGACGCCGAAAGTGGAATCCGGTTTCGGCGTCGGCCACGCTCTGAGTCTATGACTTAGAGCCCCCTTATCGCTTCAGAACGGTCCTGTTTTGAAGCGGAAGGTTCTAAGCCAGGGCCTCGGCGATCCGGGCCGCGATCTGGGCGGCGACCTGGTCCTTGGCCGCGCGATCCCAGCGTTCGGTTCCCGACTTCCTCACCAACAGGACGGCGTTCTCGCCGCCGCCCATGACGCCAGGCTCGGTCACGTCGTTAGCGATGATCCAGTCGCAGCCCTTTCGCGCCAGCTTGGCGCGGGCGTGTTCCTCGACATGGTCGGTCTCCGCCGCGAAACCGATGACCAGCTTGGGCCGCTGGGGGCCAGACGCCGACAAGGTGGCCAGGATGTCGGGGTTCTCGACAAAGGTCAGGGCCGGAGGACCGCCCTTTTCCTTCTTCAACTTGCTGCCAAAGGCCTCGTCGACCCGCCAGTCGGCGACCGCGGCGACAAAGACGCCCACATCGGCAGGCAGAGCGGCCTGGCTGGCGGCCAGCATCTGGCGAGCCGTCTCGACGTCGACCCGGCGGACGCCGGCTGGGGTGGGCAGGGCCACGGGTCCGGCGACTAGGGTCACCTCAGCGCCGAGCCGGGCGAGCGCTTCTGCAATCGCGAAACCTTGCTTACCGCTAGACCGGTTGGTGATCCCGCGCACCGGGTCAATCGGCTCGAATGTCGGGCCAGCGGTGATCAGCGCCCGCTTGCCTTTGAGCGGTCGGTCGGCGGGCGCCGCCAGCGCGACCATGATCGCCGCGAAGATCTCCTCGGGTTCCGCCAAGCGTCCGGGACCAAACTCGCCACAGGCCATGGCGCCGTCCTCGGGCCCCACGAAGGTCACGCCGTCAGCCTTCAGCGTGGCGATGTTGCGCTGGGTGGCCGGGTGCAGCCACATGCGCACGTTCATCGCCGGGGCCATCAGCACGGGCTTGTCGGTGGCCAGCAGTGTGGTGGAGGCAAGGTCGCCCGCCAGGCCGTTGGCCGCCTTGCCGATGAGGTCTGCGGTCGCCGGCGCCACCACGACCAGATCGGCCGACCGCGACAGTTCGATATGGCCCATCTCGTGTTCGTCGGTCAGCGAGAAAAGGTCCTGGTAGACCTTGTCCTCGGCCAGCGCCGCCAGAGACAGTGGCGTGACAAACTCCGCCCCGGCTTTGGTCAGGATCGGGCGGACGGCGACGCCGGCCTTGCGTAGAAGGCGCGTCAGCAGCAGCGCCTTATAGGCCGCCACGCCTCCGCCGACGATCAGAAGAACCCGCTTCTCGTCCACGTCCCGCTCCGCGCTCCGGTCGATTGTCCCAGCACATGCCTATCCGCGTGGCAAAGCGCCAGTGCCAATCGTAGCGTGAAAAGGGACTCGACTCGTGTTCCGCTTTCGTTCATTAAACGTTAAAGTGGAACAATTGGGAATTACGATCATGAAGATTGTGAAACTCGCGCCGGCCGGGGCCTTGGGGATCCTGATCACACTTGGGCTGTCGGCCTGTGACAGCGGCGCCTCAGCGGTGAAGGCTCCAACGGGCGGCGACCGGGCCTCGGCCAGTACCGGGGCGGCCGCCGCCATCGAAAGCAGGGGTGGGGAGGCTCGTCGGGACGATCCTCGTGACGCGCCGATCAAGCTGGTGGCTGGCAAGCCGTACTGGGCGGCCAATCGCACGCGCTCGGCTGACGAGAACGCCCAAAGATCCTTCGAGCGAAACGGGACCGCCTTCTCAGCGAAGTCGGTCGATGACTATGTCTCCAAGGCCCATGCTTTCGTCAGCGATCCGCCCAAGGGCTCTGAGACGTTGAAGCGGGCGAATGGAGATCTTCTGATCTACGACCCCAAAGACAACGTCTTCGCGGTGGTGTCGCGCGAAGGCGCGCCGCGAACGATGTTCAAGCCCGACGAGGGCGGCGCCTATTGGGACGAACAGAAGGCGCGTGAGGCGCGCCGGACCTCAGCGTCGAAGACGCGCAGTCGCGATCAGGCGGAAGGATAAGCCCGCGCCAAAATCAGCCTGGTATCTGGGAGACATTGACCATGGATGTGCGGGTCGTACCGTCCGCAGCGCTTCGCGATGCGAACGCCGTTGAACTGGCGCGGGTCTGGATCGCCGAACGCGGGCTCCATTGCTCGTTGAAGTGCGGCCTTTATGCCGACCAAGGGGTGGTGATGGAGACCACCGCCTGGGGCATTGTTCTGGCCGACATGGCGGGGCATGTCGCCGATGCGCTCAGCGCCGAGGGGATGGGGCCGCGGGCCGCGCTCTATGACGCGATCATCGGCAGCTTCAATGTCGAGGCCGCCATGCCGACGGCGCAACGGGCGGGGGATACGCCCGCCGGCGTAGGCTGACGCAGCTCACCGCGCCAGCAGCAATCCCGTTACGAACGCCGCGCCTGCCGTGGTTGCGCCGACGAGGAACCATATCAAGGGCCAGGTGAGCGCCCGCTCCGTGATCACGGGCGAGGCTGGGGGCGCCTCGGCCAGGCGAGCCAGGGCCTTGATGGCGCGCAACGCCTCCTCGGCGAAGTCTCGGGCCTTGGCGGCGGGGGAGAGTTCGCGGCCGATCCAGCGGCGCACCACCGGGTCGGCGGCGGCCCAAAGGTCGTGGGTGGGATCGATGCGGCGAGCAACGCCCTCGACGGTCACCATGGTCTTCTGCAGCAGCACCAGTTCGGGCCGCAGGGCCATGTCGAACAGCGCGGTGATCTCGAAAAGTTGCGCTAGGAGCCGGCCCATCGAGACCTCGCGCGCATTGCGTCCGAAGACCGGTTCGCCGACCGCGCGAAGGGCTTGGGCGAAGGCGTCCATGTCCTGGTGCGCCGGCACGTAGCCGGCGTCGAAGTGAATCTTGGCCACCCGCGCGTAGTCGCGATTGAGAAAGCCATAGAGGATCTCGGCGAGGTAGCGCCGCTCGCCGGGGCCAAGGCGGCCAAGGATGCCGTAGTCGACCGCCGTGATCGCCGCCGGTGCGGCCACGAACAGGTTCCCCTCGTGCAGGTCGCCGTGGAAAAGGCCATGGTCCAGCGCTTGCGCGAGAAACCCTCGCGTGACGTTCTCGGCCAGCGCCTTACGGTCCAGGCCTGGCAGGTCGAGCGCCGCAGGGTCGGACAAGGGCGCACCTTCCGCCCAGGTCAGGGTCAGGACGCGTTTCCCCACGCCTTCCCAGCAAACCAGCGGCGCGCGCATATAGGAGTCGCTGGCCATGGCCTCGCCCAGCTCGGCGCAGCCGGCGGCTTCGAAACGCAGGTCCATTTCCAGATCAAGGGCGCGAATCACGACCTCGACGAACTGCGTCGGGCGAAGGCGTCGTGAGGCCGGAGCCAAGGCCTCAGCGATCCGGGCGGCCAGGCGCAGCACCGCGCTGTCCCGCGCAACCTGCCGCTCGACGCCGGGTCGCAGCACCTTCACGGCGACCTTGCGGCCATCAACCAGCGTGGCGGGATGGGCTTGGGCCAGGGAGGCGGCGGCGACGGGTTCGCCGATCTCGGCGAAGATCTCGTCCAACGGCTTGGCGAGATTGCGGGCGATCTCGGCCTTGGCGACGCTCAACGGAAAGGCCGGCAGCCGGTCCTTCAGGCGCGACAGGTCCTCGGCGAAGGCCGCGCCGAAGATGTCGGCGCGGGTCGACAGGAACTGGCCCATCTTGATCGCGGCCGGGCCCTGTCGCTCCAGGACAGCGGCCAAGCGTTCGCCCGGACGCCCGCGACGGGCGGCCGACCCGGCGAACAGCCGCAGGGCGCGCCCCGCCCACTTCGCCCCTGGCGGCAGCAGCGGCTCAAGTTCGCGCGGGATCAGGGCGTCGGCCCGGACCAAGGCCCAGCCCGCGCCGGTCAGACGCCAGAAGGCTTCGAGCGTGGCCACGGTCCTAGATCGCCCAGCCCTGATGCAGGGCCGCGACGCCGCCGGTGAAATTGGTGAAGGTCACGCGCTTGAAGCCGGCCTTCTCGATCATGCCGGCGAAGGTCCGCTGGTCTGGGAAGCGCCGGATGCTCTCCACTAGGTATTGGTAGGCCTCGCGGTCCTTGGCGACCCATTCGCCGACCTGCGGAATGACTTTGAAGCTGTAGGCGTCATACGCCTTGGCCAAGGGCTCGGTGACCGGCCGCGAGAATTCCAGGCACAGGAACCTGCCGCCCGGTTTCAGCACGCGGCGGGCTTCGCGAAGGGCCGCGTCGATGTCGGTCACATTGCGGATGCCGAACGAGATGACATAGGCGTCGGCATAGGCGTCCGGCAGCGGCAGGCGCTGGGCGTCGCCGACGGTCCAGGTGATCTCCGGTTCGCCGCCGCGCTCGATGCCGGCCATGATCATTTCGGCATTGTAGTCGACGATGTTGATCGTCGCGTCGGGGCCGCTCCGGCGTTCCTGAGCCCTGCGCGCCATCTTGGCGAAGCGCCGCGCCATGTCGCCGGTGCCGCCGGCGCAGTCGATAATCACCTCGCCGGGCTGCGGATTGAGACGCGCGGCCACCGCGTCCTTCCACAGTCGGTGGACGCCGCCGCTCATCAGGTCGTTCATGATGTCGTAGTTCTTGGCGACGCGGTCGAAGACCCCGCGCACCAGGCCCGCCTTTTGCGAGGCGTCGACATCCTTGAAACCGAAGCTGGCGGAGGTGTTGCTCATGACGTCTTTGGGCCGGGCTTTCTGTATGTAGGTCCGCTATTAGCCCGCGACACGCGCGCCGTCATCCGTCGAAGGTCCCCTGTGCCCGAATTGCCCGAAGTCGAGACCGTCCGCCGGGGCCTGGAGCCCGTCCTGTCCGGGGCGCGTCTTTCCAGCGTCCGCGCCAACCGGCCCGATCTGCGCTTCCCGCTGCCCGACGGCTTCGTTCAACGGCTGATCGGCGCGCGGATCCTGCGCCTGGACCGTCGCGCCAAGTACATCCTGGCTCCGCTCGACCGGGGCGACACCCTGGTCATGCACCTGGGCATGACCGGCCGCTTCGAGATCGCTGCGCCTGAAGGGACCGTACGGCCCGGCGACTTCGCCCGCGAGGTCACGCCTGACGACAAGCATGCCCATGTCGTGTTCCAGACCGAGGACGGCGCGACGGTCACCTATTTCGACCCGCGCCGCTTCGGCTTCATGGACCTGATCCCGACAGATCGCGTCAGCCACCATGCCTGGTTCGCCGCCATGGGCCCCGAGCGCACGGTTGCGGGTCTGGGCAACATCTATGTCTGCGAGGCCCTGCACCGTTCGGGAATCTCGCCCTTCAAGCCGTCGGGCGGCATCGCCAAAAAGCGCCTCGGCCCGCTGACCGCAGCGATCAAGGAGGTCCTGGCTGAGGCGGTCGAGGTCGGCGGCTCAACGCTGAAGGATTTCGCGGCCGCCGACGGCGCGCTGGGCTATTTCCAGCACCGCTTCCGTGTCTACGACCGCGAGGGCGAGTCGTGCCCGACGCCGGCGTGTTAAGGTGTGATCGTCCGAGAGGTCCAGGCGGGGCGTTCGACCTTCTACTGCCCCGTGTGCCAGGTCTGAGCCTCGTCGGACTCAGACCTTCAGGTCGGCCGTCACTGGGGCGTGGTCGCTGGGGCGTTCCCATTCGCGCACGTCGTCGTGGACCCGCGATGAGACCTTGCCGTTGAGAACCGCAGCGTCACGCAGGCCGGGGCTGGCCAGGATGTGGTCCAGGCGCAGGCCGCGGTTGGACTTGCGAAAATCGGCGGCGCGATAGCTCCACCAGGAGAACAGCTTTTCCGGCTCCGGCGTCGCCAGACGCGGCAGGTCTAGCAGGTTCATAGACTTGATCAGCGCGTCGAAGGCTTCCAGCTCCGGCGGCGTATGGCTGACCACCTTCAGCATCTGGCGGTGGCTCCAGACGTCGTTCTCACCTGGCGCGATGTTCAGGTCGCCGGTGACGATCAGAGGGTCCTTGGGATCGCGCTTCGTCAGGGCGGCGGTCAGGGTCTCGTAGAAGTCGAGCTTGTGGTCGAACTTCGGATTGGCGACACGGTCGGGCGTGTCCCCGCCGGCTGGAATGTAGAAGTTCTGGATCTCGACCCCGGCCACCTTGACCGCCACACAGCGGGCATGGCCCTCGCGGCAGGTGATCAGGGTCGGGACGTCCTCGATCGGCAGGCGCGAGGCGATGGCCACCCCATGCCAGCCCTTCTGGCCGGCGATCTTCAGGTGCGGCAGGCCCATGGACTCGAAGGCCTCCCGGGGGAACTCGCCCTCCTGGCACTTGATCTCCTGCATGCACAGCACGTCCGGCGCC
>NCDQ01000331.1 GCA_002280275.1 Caulobacter vibrioides
CGGTCGACGCCTTCAACCTGACGAACGCCCAGCGCGCCGAGTACGAGAACGACCCGATGCTGCCGCGCTTCATCGACTATGACGGGCGCACCTATCAGGTGACCCTGCGCGCCACCTTCTAGCGCGCCAATCCCCTCCACCCTCCTGCGGGCCGAAGCGCAAGCTTCGGCCCTTTTTCTTGGGCTAGCTCTTGAGCGAGCGCAGGGCCTGTTCGTGCACGTAGGCGGCGATATCCAGCAACGCGACATCCAGAGCCGTCTTGACCCCCTCAAGGCTCTCCTGGCCTGCTTCGCAGCGCTCGCAGACCGCGCCCAGAGCGAAAGCCCCAACCCCCCGGGCCGCGCCCTTCACCGTATGCACCGCGTCCTTCCAGCCTGGATGCGACGGATCCAGCATCGGCGCCCACAGCGCGGCCTGTTCACGGAACAGCGCCAGCACCTCATCGACCACCGCGAAATCCCCCGCCGCGAACCCCTCCAGGTAAGCGAAATCC
Organism: Caulobacter vibrioides; assembly: GCA_002280275.1. Lineage (GTDB taxonomy): Bacteria > Pseudomonadota > Alphaproteobacteria > Caulobacterales > Caulobacteraceae > Caulobacter > Caulobacter vibrioides_A. The sequence continues at coordinate 494 of NCDQ01000331.1, forward strand.
ACCGCGCCGCTAATATCTCGTCTGGCCATGAAAAAAGCGCTTGCGCTCCCAAAATCATTGCGTATGTTCCGCGCCTCGCCGCCGGGGCTCGCAAGTGCTTCGGATCGTCGAATGGGTGTATAGCTCAGTTGGTAGAGCAGCTGACTCTTAATCAGCGGGTCCAAGGTTCGAATCCTTGTACACCCACCATTCTTCCTAAAAATCAGTAGGTTGAACCAGGCCGCGTAAGCGGCCTGTCGCTTGCGGGGACGCCGAAACGCATGGGTTCCGCCCACCCTGCGCTGCGCCCATCTCGAAAACCGTTGAGGCTCCGACCTCGCGCATCTAACAAGTGTTTGATCGCGATGATGGGAGAGCTCGCATGACCGCCGCCTATATCTGTGACGGGATCCGCACCCCGATCGGTCGCTACGGTGGGTCGCTCTCGAAGGTGCGCGCCGACGATCTGGCGGCGATCCCGCTGAAGGCTCTGGCCGCCCGCAATCCCGGCCTTGATCTTTCGGCGATCGACGAGGTGGTGCTGGGCAGCGCCAACCAGGCCGGCGAGGATAACCGCAATGTCGCGCGCATGGCGCTGCTGCTGGCCGGCTATCCCGTGTCGGTTCCTGGCCTCACCGTGAACCGCCTGTGCGCCTCCGGCCTGGAGGCCGTCGGCTACGCCGCCCGCGCCATCGCCTCGGGCCACAATGACCTCGTCTTCGCCGGCGGCGTAGAGAGCATGAGCCGCGCGCCGTTCGTGATGGGCAAGGCCGACAGCGCCTTCTCCCGCAACGCCGAGATCTTCGACACCACCATCGGCTGGCGGTTCGTGAACCCGGCCATGCGCGAGCTGTACGGCGTCGACTCCATGCCCGAGACGGCCGAGAACGTCGCCGACGACTACGGCGTCAATCGACATGACCAGGACGCCTTCGCCCTGCGCAGCCAGGCCCGCGCCGCCGCCGCCCAGGCGAGCGGTTTCCTGGCCGGCGAGATCACCCCGGTCGAGATCCCCGGCAAGGCCGGCCCGACGATCGTCGATCGCGACGAACACCCACGCGAGACCACGATGGAGGCCCTGGCCAAGCTGAAGCCCATCGTCCGCGAGGGCGGCACGGTCACGGCCGGAAACGCCTCGGGCGTCAATGACGGCGCGGTGTCCCTGATCATCGCCTCCGAGGACGCCGTGAAGCGCCATGGCCTGACGCCGCGCGCCCGGATCACCGGCTACGCCACCGCTGGGGTCGAGCCGCGCGTGATGGGGATCGGCCCCGTTCCCGCCGTCCGCAAGCTGCTGGCCAAGACGGGCCTAGCCATCGGCGACTTCGACGTCGTCGAGCTGAACGAGGCCTTCGCCGCCCAGGGCCTGGCGGTGCTGCGCCAGCTGGGCCTTCCCGACGACGGCGCGCATGTGAACGCCAATGGCGGCGCCATTGCGCTGGGCCACCCGCTGGGCGCGTCCGGCGCCCGCCTGGTGCTCACCGCCTTGCGTCAGCTGGAAGCGACCGGCGGCAAGCGGGGTCTGGCCACCCTCTGCATCGGCGTCGGCCAGGGCGCAGCCCTGGCTTTCGAGCGCGTCTGATGTCTCTGGCCGATCCGGAACTGATCGAGGCTCTGCGCCACACAGTGCGTGCCCTGTGCCGCGACTTCCCCCCGCCCTATTGGCGCGGCCTGGATCGCGAGAAGGCCTATCCGACCGAATTCGTGGCCGCGATGACCAAGGCTGGCCTCCTGGGCGTTCTGATCCCCGAGGCGTACGGCGGCGGCGGGCTTGGGCTGACGGCGGCGGCGGCCATCCTGGAGGAGGTCCACTCCAGTGGCGGCAACGCTGCGGCCCTGCACGCCCAGATGTACACGATGGGGACCGTGCTGCGGCACGGCTCGACGGCGCAGAAGGAAACCTGGCTGCCGCGCATCGCCGACGGTTCGATCCGCCTGCAGGCCTTCGGCGTCACCGAGCCGACGGCCGGCACCGACACGACCTCGATCTCGACCTTCGCGCGCCGCGAGGGCGACACCTATGTGATCAACGGCCAGAAGGTCTGGACCAGCCGGGCCGAGCACTCCGACCTGATGGTGCTGCTGGCCCGCACCACGCCAAAGGATCAGGTCGCCCGCAAGGCCGACGGCCTATCGGTGTTCCTGGTCGACATGCGCGCTGCGCTCGGCAAGGGCCTGACGATCAAGCCGATCGCCACCATGCTGAACCACGCCACGACCGAGGTGTTCTTCGACAATCTGGTCATCCCCGCCGACAGCCTGATCGGTGAGGAAGGCAAGGGCTTCCGCTACATCCTCGACGGCATGAACGCCGAACGGATCCTGATCGGGGCCGAATGCCTGGGCGACGCCGCTTGGCTCATCGGCAAGGCCCGCGACTACGCCAATAGCCGCGTCGTGTTCGGACGCCCCATCGGCCAGAACCAGGGCGTGCAGTTCCCGATCGCCCGCGCCTACGCCCAGACCCACGCCGCGCGGCTGACGATCTATGACGCGGCCGGGCGCTATGATGCGGGCCAGCCCTGCGGCGAGCAGGCCAATATCGGCAAGATGCTGGCCTCGGAAGCCTCGTGGGCGGCCGCCGAGATGTGCGTGCAGACCCATGGCGGCTTCGGCTTCGCCGAGGAATACGACGTCGAACGCAAGTTCCGCGAGGCGCGGCTCTACACGGTGGCGCCGATCTCGACCAACATGATCCTGAACTTCGTCGCCGAGCACGTGCT
>NCDQ01000332.1:0-1779 GCA_002280275.1 Caulobacter vibrioides
TGGCCAGCGATTTTGCGCAGCGGCGCGACATTCACGTGCCGGCGTCGATGCGGGCCAAGGACCCGCCGCAGCGCCGGCGCGGGATGTTCGACGGATTCAAGCCGGCGGGTCCAGCGCCTCAGCCGGCCGCGTTGGCGCGGGACCTTGGCCAATTCGACCAGCACCGAGCGATGACGCGTCACGCTCGCGCCGCGGCCGACGTCATGCGGATGAACGACCGGGACTTGCCGGTGCTGGCGCACCAGCGCCGGGCGCTGGAGCAAGCGCGCGATGCGATGGTCAAGATCGGTTCGTATGCGGCCAAGGACCTGGAGCGGGCCTATATGCGCGAGCCGGGCCTGGCCAGCGAGACCGCCTCAGGACGGACGCAGCGGGCGATACGGGTCCTCCAGCTTGAGGCGGAGGTTCGGGCCGATCCGAGCCTGCGGGCCGATCGCTTTGTCCAGCGCTGGCAGGGCCTGGAGCGGCAGCGCAGAGCTTTGCACCGCGAGGGCGACATGTCTGGCGCCCGGCAGGTCAGGGACCGCATGGGCGCGATGGCCAAGGGCCTTGAGCGCGACCCGCAGGTGGAATCGCTGCTGCGCGGGCGGCGGGTCGAGCTTGGTCTGCCGTCGAACACCGCACGCAGCGTCGGACAGGGGCTGACGGAATACCTCGGCATTGGCCGTGGGCGCGGGCTTGGCATCTAGGAGATGAAGGATGGAGCAGGATGTTGGACCAGAAGAGTCGGCCGATGCGGCGGCGGCCTTCGAGGCGCTGCGGCGCGAGGTGGCGTTGCTGAAGGTCGCTGTCGCTGGGCTGGCGGCCGAGCGAACGCCCGCGCCGGATTACAGCGAGGCGCTGGGCCAAATCGCCAAGGGCGTGTCGGTGGCGGTCGGGCGGCTCGGCAAAGTGATGACCAGTCCCGCCTTCGCCCTGAGCCCGGCGGACATGGCGCGGCAGATCGCGGCGGCGGGTGATGAGGCCAGGCGGCAGGACCGCGCGGTAGTTCATCAGGCTCAAGAGGCGCTTTTGCGCTCCGCCCACGATCTTGATGGGTGGATTGATCGTGCGCGGCTGGCCAGCGCGCAGAATTGGCGGCTGGTTCAGACGACAATCGCGGGCGTCGTTGGCGGCGTCCTGATCGGTGCCCTGCCCCCCGCCATTGTGGTGAACGCTGCGCCGGAGAGTTGGGCCTGGCCTGAACGGCGCGCGGCAAGCCTGCTTGATCTGGACATGTGGTCTGCGGGCGAGCGGCTTCTGGCCGATGCAAATCCCCAGCGCTGGCGCACCTTGTCAAAGCCACAGGCGACAAAAGCTCAAGGATGTGCGCCGCTCAGCGGTAAGCAGCGCAAAGCCCGACCATTGCCGTCACGGCATTAAGTCGGCGCTCTATCGCCGCAAGTACGCTCGATCCGCGCAACGACAAGCATGCTCAGCGAGGTGCGGCGGGGAGTTGACAATGATGACGATAGGTATCATTTTCGACATCAGCGTCATCCGGAGACGCCAGACTGATCCGCAGCGCCGATATCGACGAACCAGGACAACCTCCCGCGAATTGCCAGTTGCAGCCCCGCAAGCGCTCCTGTATCGAACGCCCTCCCCCGCCGACGTGATTTGCGTCGATACCCGGATGGCCCGGTGGCGGAGTGGTGACGCAGCGGACTGCAAATCCGTGCACGCCGGTTCGATTCCGGCCCGGGCCTCCACCTCCAAAGCTCTGATTTCTAAAGACAAAAGCTGATCTGCTCGACGCTCACAGCGGAAATTTTCCGCGTGGCGAAGCAGGCGGTTCAG
>NCDQ01000332.1:1930-5117 GCA_002280275.1 Caulobacter vibrioides
AGAGGCTTCAACCTCAGCGCTGGCGAAATCCCTAAAACCCTGAAAAGCCATCGTAATTTTCGGCTGATGGCGCTGACTAGAAGCCACAGCGGGCTCTGCATCAGTGGTGCGGTTGGGTGTGCGCCCCTAGAATGCGCCCCTCCTCCACTCTGCGGTTTCAGCGGCGCCGACAATGACCTCCAGAATCCGCAACCGTGCGCTCTTGCGACAAGGTCACTGACCAAATGGCGTGGCGGCATCCAATCGCTGTATCGAGCCTCTTGCCGAAGTGGCCCGGTAAAGCGCGCCCCAATCGTCGGCGGATTTCAGCCGAAGCGAACGCCTTGACCGCGATATCCTCGCTCTCCAGGACCTCGCAGATCGCGGCGCGAACGCCGCTGCCATCATCGAAAAGATAGACGATGGGATCAGTCGAACTGCGTCCCGCAGGCTTCGACGAATGGCCTCCGCTTCCGCGCGCGCCGGAAGGCCTTGGATCAAGGTGTTGAGATCGGGACCTTCACCGGCTTGGAAGGTGGGAGATAGCCTTGCTCGCTAATGTCGCGGAGCGTACGGGCCGAGATGTCTCCGGTCAGGATCACCACGTCGCCCCTGCGATCGAGCATGCCCCGCGCCTGCCGAGCCAACTCAAGCCCGTTCATCCCGCTTGAAAGCGCAGTTCAACGACTTGGTGCCGCCCCTGCGGTGATTGAAGGACGCAACAAGCGTGATCTTCAGCCTGCCCAGCTCCCCTCCCGACGCCATCGCACAAACCTTGCGAGCCCCTCGGCCAGCTTGACCTTGGGTTTGTAACCACAGAGCGCATGGAGCTTGTCGATGTTGGCGTAGGTGGCGGTGACGTCGCCGGGTTGCATGGGCCGGAAGACCTTGTTGGCCTCGATCCCCAGCGCCGTTTCCAGCGTGGTGATCATGTCCATCAGGCCGACGGGATCGTTGTCGCCGATGTTGTAGACCTCGTGCCCGCCCTTCGCCGGCGGGTTATCGAGAACGCCGAGGATCCCGTCGACGATGTCGTCGATATAGGTGAAGTCGCGGGCCATCTTGCCCTCGCCGTAGACCTCGATCGCCTCCCCCTTCAGCATCTTCTCGGTGAAGCTGAAATAGGCCATGTCCGGACGGCCCCACGGGCCATAGACCGTGAAGAAGCGCAGGCCCGACTGCGGGAAGCCGTAGAGCCTGGCGTAGCTCTGGCTCAGCAGCTCGCACGAGCGTTTGGTCGCGGCGTAAAGGGACACCGGGCTCTCGGCCGGGTCGCTTTCCTTGAAGCCGTCGACGCTCAACGGCCGGTCGCCATAGACGCTGGAGGAGCTGGCGTAGACCAGATGCTCGACGCCGGCGTGGCGGCAGGCTTCCAGCACCGACAGATGGCCGGCCAGGTTGCTGCGCTCGTAGGCGAACGGGTTCTCGATCGAGTAACGAACGCCGGCCTGGGCGGCCAGATGGATCACCTTCTGGGCGCCGGAGGCCTTCACCAGGTCGGCCAAGGCCTCATGGTCGGCGATGTCCATGCGGAGCATCGTAAAGCCGTTGCGGCCGTCCAGACGCGCCGCGCGGGCCTCCTTGAGAGCCGGGTCGTAGTAGGCGTTGAAGACGTCGACCCCGATCACCGTCTCGCCGCGATCGAGCAGACGGTCGGCCACGTGGTAGCCCACGAAGCCAGCTGCGCCCGTGACGATGATCGGAGACCTGCTCATGCTTAGCCGCGACCGATGGAGGCGTAGGTGAACCCGTGACGGACCATTTCGGCCGGCTTGTAAACGTTGCGCAGGTCGATGACCGTCGGCGATCGCATCAACAGCTTGAGGCGATCCAGGTCGAGCGCCCGGAACTGGTCCCACTCGGTCAGGATCACCAGGGCGTCGGCGCCCTCGGCGGCGTCATAGGCGCCGGTCTTGAACTCGACGCCGGCCAGCATGTGGGCGGCTTCCTTGGCGCCTTCGGGGTCGAAGGCCTGGACCTTGGCGCCCATGGCCTGCAGGGCCGGAAGGATGTCGAGGCTGGGCGCGTCGCGCATGTCGTCGGTATTGGGCTTGAAGGTCACGCCCAGCACGCCGATGGTCTTGCCGCTGAGGTCCGTCGAGCCGATGGCGTCGGCGACCTTCGTGGCCATGGCCTTCTTCCGGGCGGTGTTGACCTCGACCGTGGTCTCGATCAGCCGCGTTGGCGCGCCATACTGCTGGGCGGTCTTGACCAGCGCGATGGTGTCCTTCGGAAAGCAGCTTCCGCCATAGCCGGGGCCAGCGTTCAGGAACTTCGAGCCGATCCGCTTGTCCAGACCGATGCCCTTGGCCACCGACTGGACGTCGGCGCCGACCTTCTCGCAGAGATCGGCCATCTCGTTGATGAAGGTGATCTTCATCGCCAGGAACGCGTTGGCCGCGTACTTGATCAGCTCGCTGGTGCGACGGCCGGTGAAGACGATCGGGGTCTCGTTCAGCGAAAGCGGACGGTAGAGGTCGCGCATCACCGCCTGGGCGCGCTCATCGTCGGTGCCGACGACCACGCGGTCGGGACGCTTGAAGTCCTCGATGGCCGCGCCTTCGCGCAGGAACTCGGGGTTGGACACCACGGCGAACTGGGCGTCGGGGCGGACCTTCTTGATGATCGCCTCGACCTCGTCGCCGGTGCCCACCGGCACGGTCGACTTGGTCACCACCACGGTGAAGCCGTCGATCAGGCCGGCGATCTCTTCGGCCGCCGCATAGACGTACGACAGATCCGCATGGCCATCGCCGCGACGGGTCGGCGTGCCCACGGCGATGAACACCGCGTCGGCGTCCTTGATCGCCTGCGCGCCGTCCAGCGTGAAGAACAGTCGGCCTTCGCGCACGTTGCGGGCGACCAGATCATCCAGCCCCGGCTCGAAGATCGGGATCTCGCCCTTCTCCAGGCGCTCGATCTTGCTCGGATCCTTGTCGATGCACGTCACCACGTGCCCGAAGTCGGCGAAGCACGCTCCCGACACCAGGCCCACATAGCCCGTACCAATCATCGCTACGCGCATATTTTCCCTATCGCGCTCGCTGCCCGATCAAACGGGGCATACAGGTTGAACTGAAGACCGTTCACGTGCGGCCTTGAACAATCTGGGCCTGACTACTCGGTTGGAGTGACGCCGTCACGACGGATATTGGCTGGACGTCCATCATGGAGAACGGGACAAACGATCGTCAAACTGGTTCGAGGT
>NCDQ01000333.1 GCA_002280275.1 Caulobacter vibrioides
CGCAGCCGGCCGGGCGGCGCTGGAGCGACTGGGCTAGAGCCGGACGTCGCGCGGGCTCTTGCCGGTCCAGCGCTTGAAGGCGCGCGAGAAGGCGGCGGGCTCGGAGAAACCCACCAGATAGGCGGTCTCGTTGACCGAGGCCTTGGCGCCCGAAAGATAGCGCAGCGCCATGCGGTGGCGCAGGCCGTCCAGCACCCGCTTGAAGGTAACCCCCTCAACCTTGAGCTTTCGAAACAAGGTCTGGCGGCTGAAGCCCAGAGCGCGGGCCACAGCCTCGGCGCTCACCTCGCCGGTGTGCAGCAGGGGCAGCAGCATGGCCTCGACCCGACCACGGACGGTCCTTTGCTCTTCAAGCTCCCGCAGCAGTTCGTCGGCCCGGTCGACAAGCACGCCGAACACGTAGCGCGGCTGCAGCGCGACGGGCCAGGTCGCGATGCGCGGGTCGAGCCGCATCGCGTTCCAGTCGCTGGAGAAGGTCACCGGGCGCTGAAAAATGCGGTCATGCTCGGCGCGCCAGGCCGGGGCCGGATGGGTGAAACACACCTCCAGCACGTGCGGCTCGGGCAAGAAACGGCGCGGGCCGCAAACCAGCCGGGCGAAGGCCCCTTCGGTCAGTTCGGGAAAGGTGTTGGGATCTGCGCGGGTGTCGACCATCCAAAGCTGGCCGTCGCGGACGCTCAGCACAAAGCGTGGCCCTTCGCTGAGCCCTTCGGTCTCCAACGACAATCGCCCGAAGCGCTGAATCTGGGCGAAGGCGTCGCCCATCGTGGCCGAGGCGTTCATGATCAATCCGACGATCGAAATCTCGGCCAGATCGACGGCCTCGCCGAAATGCAGCGCCAGCGCCGGGTCATTGCATAGGTGCTGAGCCGCGCGCATCAGCGCCATATAGGTTGCGAGCGGCAGACGCTGGTCGTGGTCCTGCAGATCTGCAGGGACAAGGCCGGCCCGGGCCATCAGCGCTGCGCGATCCGCACCCTGCTCGACAGCGAACGCGAGCAAGCCGGCGGCCACTCCCGCTGACGTGGTCAGATTCGACATCGTCACGGGCCCCTAGTGTTACAAACGATCATGTGCGCGGCGGCGGCGATCATGGCGCGCGTCCTGCTCATCGACAAGTAATGGGCCATGACGCTCTGGTCTCGTTCTGTCGCTCTTGTCCTGTTCGCCGTCGCCGCCCTGGCGCCGTCGATCGCTCTGGCGGAAAACCTCAAGGCCAGACCCGGCGATCCGGCCTGGATGCATCTGGGGGCCGACGCCCTCTTATGGGCGCACATCGCCGGCGGGGCGATCGGGATGATCACCGGCGTCATCGCCCTGGCCGTCCGCAAGGGACAGCGCGTCCACCGCGCGGCGGGGTCGGTGTTCGTCCTGGCGATGTTCACGGCCTACGCGATCGGCGCGGGCGTGGCGCCGTTTCTCCAGACCGGGCAGCGACCCAACTTCGTGGCCGGCGTGATGGCGCTGTACCTGCTGATCAGCGGGACGATGGCGGCGCGTCTCCGCGACAAGAAGGCCGGCGCGCCGGAAGTCATCGGGCTGATTGTCGCCCTCTCCATCACCGCCGCCGGCGTGACGTTCATGCGGATGGGCGCGGCCAGTCCCACCGGGACGGTGGACGGCTCGCCGCCCCAAGCCTTCTTGCTGTTCACGATCGCCGGCGTCTTCGCAGCGGCGGGCGAGGCGCACGCGCTCCTGCGCAAGCAGTTGTCCAGGACCTCGCGGATCGCGCGGCACCTTTGGCGGATGTGCTTTTCCCTGTTTATCGCCTCTGGGTCGTTCTTCCTGGGCCAGCAGCAGGTGTTTCCGAAGGCGTTGCAGGACTCGGCCCTGCTCTACGCCGCCGCCCTGGCCCCGCTTGCGATCCTGCTGTTCTGGCTGGGCAAGGTCTATGTCGACGACCTGCGCCGGCGGCGTCCGCGCCCAAACTAAAGTTTTTACGCAACACTCCCCAGGAAGCGTCATCCGCCGCCGCCCGACGATGGTTCAAGCCATTGTCCCGACGCTTTCGCCCCTATAAGCAAACGCCTTGCTGATCGTCCCTGTGGCGCTAGAGCCCTTTAGCTTTAGATGGAATCATCTAAAGCGTTCGAGAGGGCTCTAAATGTTTGATTTTAGAGCCTGTTTATCTGGTTTCGATGGTTCCATCTAAACCAGGCAGGCCCTAAGGAAGGTTGCGAATGCCAAGCCCCTTGATGGCGGCCCTGAAGGATGTGGGAGACGGGATCCGTCTCGCGCCGCTTTGGTGGCGGCTGGGCCTGGATCAGACGGCGTCGCGCTTCCAGCGCTCGGTGCTGGGGCCGTTCTGGATGGCCTGCAACCTCTTGGTCATCGCCTTCGCCCTGGCCTTCGTCGTCAGCGCCCTGATGGGCGTGGACATGATGAAGAACTACCCGCAGGTGATGGCGGGCCTTCTGGCCTGGTCGCTGGTGGGCACCACCATCGCCGAGGCCCAGGCGATCTTTCTAATGAACGCGGGCTTGATGCAGAGCCAGCGCCTGCCGCTGAGCTTCTACGTCTTCCTGCACGCCCAGAAATCGGCGACCAACTTCCTGTTCCAGGCGATCGCCTTCTGGGCGACGATGCTGGTGCTGCAGCGGTTCTCGATCCCACACTGGACGCTGATCCCCGCGCTGACGCTGATCATGCTGATCGTCTGCTTTCAGGGCTTCATCATCGCCATTCCGTCCACCCGCTTCCGCGATGTGGCCTACATGATGAGCTATGTCGTCCAGCTGCTGTTCTATGTGACGCCGGTGTTCTGGATGACCGCGAACGTCAGTGAAAAGCACCGTTGGGTGGTCGAGCTGAACCCCTTCACCCACCAGGTCGAGCTGTTGCGCGCCCCGCTGACCGGCCATGCGCCGACTATCGTTCAACCTCACGCAGTGGCGCCGGAGGCCGGATCACTCGCGCTGACGGGGTATGCGCCAACCGTGGTCGTGGCGGCAAGTCGCTACGTCAGCCCCGGCGTCGGGTCGATCACACTTACTGGCTATGCGCCGACCGTTGCCTGGACGGCAAACCAATCTATCGTGCCGGGCGTTGGCTCACTCGCACAATTCGTCGTCATGGCAGAGCGCAACGTGGCGGTGATCCGCAAGGACGTGGCCTTCCACGTCGCCTGCACCGCAGGCTGCTGCGTGGCCACCGGCGTTGGCGCAGTGG
>NCDQ01000334.1 GCA_002280275.1 Caulobacter vibrioides
CCGCGACGATGGGCGGCGTGCCCCTCTATCGCGCGTGCGGGTACCAGGACATCGAGCCGTTCGAGGCCCTGACCTCGACCGGCTACCGCGTCCCGCTGATCCGGATGGGCAAGGCGCTCTAGGCCGGTTCGTCGCCTCAAAGAAAAAGGGCCGGGGTTTCCCCCGGCCCTTCGCTTTGAGCTGTCCGTCGGACCTAGAAGGTGGCCGACAGCTTGGCGTACCAGAAGCCGCCCTGCCAATCGACGATCGAGTCCGAGCGGTAGAGGCGGCCGTTGGTGGCCGACTCGCCGGTCTTGTCGGGATCGGGATAGTTGGCGAACAGGTTCCGCGCGCCGATCGCCACCGAGTAGGTGTCGGTCGCCTGATAGGCCAGTTCAAGATCGAAGAAGGTCTCCGGATCCCACTTCTGAACCACCGGATTGCCGACGCTGAACATGTTCTTGTACGGACCCCAGATGTTCAGGCGGCCGGTGGCCTTGAACTTGTCGATCTGGTGCGTGGCCGAGATGACCGAACGCCAGCGCGGTTGGGCGTGCTCGAAGTCGTACACGCCTTCAGCGTCGAAGAAGTTCGCTGAGAACACCTTGTCGATCTTGAACTTGTTGTAGTTGCCGCTCAGCGTGAAGTTCGTGGTCTGGCCATTCTCCCAAGCCTTGCGGTAGGTGGCCACGACATCGATGCCGGTCGTCGTCGAGTCGAAGGCGTTCTGGAAGAACTGCACTTGGCCGATGGTGTCGGCGCCCGGAATGCTGGCGGCAACCAGGGCCGAACGGATCGCCGGGGTCACGGTGATCGGTGTGGTGGCGTAGAACTGATCCTCGATCTTGATGCTGTAGAAGTCGACCGTCAGGCTCAGGTTCTCGATCGGCGTGGCGGTGAAGCCGGCCGCGAAGTTGAGCGACTTCTCGGGCTTCAGCTCTTTGGCGCCCATGAACTTGGCCACGGGGTTGGTCGCCGGGAAGAGGCCCGAGGCGATGATCGCGCCGTTCTCGACCCGGGTCGAGACGGCGGTAGTGAAGGCCTGGCCCGGGGTCGGGGCGCGGAAGCCGGTGCCCACCGAACCGCGCAGACCGAAGTTCGGGGTCAGTTGGTACTGGGTGGCGGCCTTGCCGTTCCAGGTGCTGCCGAAGTCCGAGAAATGCTCGCCGCGCACTGCGAAGTCGAGGAACCATTCCTCGGTCACGTTGCCCGAGGTTTCCAGATAGCCGGCGTAGGAGTCGCGGGTCAGCTTGCCGGAGTACGCCGGAGTGTTGCCCGGGAAGCCGTTCGAGCCGACCGCCAGGGCGTTGTAGACCGGGTCGATGCCGGCGAAGCCGTCGGCGTTGGTCGACAGGTAGTTGGCGCAGTTCAGGCCCGAGGTGGCCGGTAGGGCCAAGCCGGCTGCGGTCGGGGTGTGGGTCGCAGAGTTACAGAACTTGAAGGGGTCGGGCACGGCCCAAGTTCCGGCGACATAAGACGGAACATCGCCCGGCTCGATCTCGTAGCCTTCCTTGCGGTACTCGGCGCCGAAGTTGATGGTCACTGGGGTCTTGAAGCCCAGGCCCTCCCAGTCATAGGCGAAGTCGGCGTTGACCGAGGATTCCGTCGAGATGAGCGCGCCGTCATAGAACTTCTTGGGCGAGGCCGGGCCCATCGAGGGGTTGACGGTGTCCCAGATCGTGTAGGCGATCTTGTCGTTGCCGTAGCGGGCCGACAGGTCATAGCTCAGGCCATAGCCGGTCAGGCCCTTGAAGCCGCCCGTGAGGCTGTAGTCGGTCACGTCGCCGCCGAACATCGGCGTGAAGCCGGCCGGGAAGATCGAGCTGAACTGGAAGGTCGAGCCGTCCTGCAGACGGATCGGCGTGGCGTTGACGGCGTTGCTGACCGGCGGACGATAGTTGAAGTACTGGACCGCGCTGCTCTTGGAGTAGTTGCCGAAGGCATAGACCGACATCGTATCGCTGATGTCATAGCCGGCGTTGATCACGCCGCGCAGGGCCTCGGAGTCAGGCTGACCCCACTTCTGCACATAGTCGGTGACTAGGTCGCCGTATCTGACGGCCTGACCGGCCGGAGTCGCCGCGTAGTCGGAAACGCAGAAGCCGGCCGACTGGTTGGGGATGCCCTTGTTGCAGTACTGATTACCGCGGTGAACCTGGTTCTGGCTGGTATATTCGAACGTGCCGTTGATGAAGCCGCTGTCGCCCAACGGCAGGCCCAGATTGCCGGTGACCAGCACATCTTCGCCGTCGCCTAGGAAGAACTGGCCATATTGCGCCGTCAGCGAACCGCCGCTGGGGCTGTCCTTCAGTTGGAAGTCGATGACGCCGGCGATGGCGTCTGAGCCGTACTGCGCGCCGGCGCCGTCGCGGGTGACGACCACGTTCTTCACGGCCGAGGCGGGGATGGTGGCCGCGTCGGGCGCTTGGGCGCCGGTGCCGCCGATCGTGACGAGCGCCGAGCGATGGCGGCGCTTTGAGTTGACCATGAACAGGGTCTTGTCGGTGGGCAGGCCGCGCAGGCTGGCGGGGCGAATGAAGGTGGCGCCGTCCGAAATCGGCTCACGGGCCAGGGTGTAGGACGGGACCAGCGTCTTCAGAATGTCGTTAGTGTCGGTGAAGGTCGAGGCCTTGATGTCAGCTTCGCCGAAGGAGTCCACCGGGACGGCGGAGTCGAGAACCGTGCGGGGCTTGCCGCGCGCGGTGACGACGACTGTTTCAAGTTCCGAGACCTGGCTGGGCGCATCAGCCGCAGGCGTTGATGCTGAACCCGTTTCCGCGCTGAGCGCAGATTCGCAGTAACCAAAAGTAATAGAAAGCGTGGAAATACCCGCCATTAGGACGGGTTTAAAACGCTGAGTCATAAGCAGCCCCCTCATTCTATTTATTGACGCATGTCGATTCCCTTATCCATGGCGTTTTTCTCCCGACGATTATGTTTTTTTGACGCGGGTAATAAAAATACATCGACGCACTGTCGATCTATTCATGAGGTTTCAAGCTGTGGCGTTCGGCAATGGGGGGGCGTCACAAAAACGCCGAAGCCGCGCGAGCGCCCCTTGGGCGCCCCTTTGCGCGGCGTCGGTTCACGGATTTTAGGCAGATTGTCGCCGTGCTCACGGCGCGCAGGTGGCGATCGGGCGCCAATACGACGTCTGGTTCAGGCGCAGAGCCGCAGCGGCTCGGCCG
>NCDQ01000729.1 GCA_002280275.1 Caulobacter vibrioides
GGACGTCCAGCATCGTTTCCAGCTGGCGGCGATTGGCCAGGCCGGTAAGGGTGTCTGAGGTGGCGCCAAGATCGCGCACGCGCCGCAAGGCCTCACGCGCACTCGCGTCGAAGCGCTGGCCGGTACGGTCTTTAGCCCATCATACCGATCGCCTTCGGGCCCTCAGCGATCGGCTGGGTTCTGGCTCCCGCCGGTGCGAACGGGTGTGGCGGGTGGCCGATACCCTGTTCAGCGTTCATCGAATCCAGGACCGCCTCGATAGCGGCGAACAGCTTGTGTGCCTCGACCGGCTTGTTCACAAAGGCCTGCATTCCCGCAGCTCGGCATTGGTCGACGTGGTCGGCGGACGAAGACGCTGTCAGCGCGATAACAGGCGTATTCCGATTCATCCCGTTTGAGTTTCTTAGCCGCCGCACCGCTTCCAGGCCGCCCATTACCGGCATGTTCATATCCATCAGCACGACATCGAATTCGCTGGTCGCCAAGAGCGCCAACGCGGCCTGACCGTCCTGAGCGGTGACGACCTGGCTGCAGAAGGGCTGCAACATCAGGCCAAACGCTCGGCGATTGATCTCATGATCGTCGACGATCAAGACTCTGAGATCCACGCTGGGCGTCACCGGTTGCTCGTAACCCCTGTATCAGTCACCTCGACCTGCAGGAGTTCCCCGTGCGCGTCCACGGGCGTTGTGACCCGCACCACAACCCCGCCATCGTCAGTGAACTTGATTGCATTCGAAAGCAGGTTGTTGAAGATCTGTCGAAGTCGGAAGGGGTCACCCCGAGCCCAGCCAAGTATGGGCCCGGCCTCCAGGCGGAGTGAAACGCCCTTCTTGCGCGCCTCGGCGGACCAGAATTGTAGGGTGTCTTCCACCAGTGCTTGAAGGTCGTAGGGAACCTCTTCAATCGTCAGGCGGCCCGCTTCAATCTTGGACATGTCGAGCAGGTCGTTGAGCAGGCTCCGCATCATACGGGCGGAGTCAAGGATGAGGCGCGCGCTTGAATGATCGCAAGCGTCGCGCGATCGACCCCCTACCTCGGTCGCGCCCGCCAGAATGGCGCTGAGTGGCGTGCGAAGTTCATGGCTGACCATCGCGACAAAAGCCGACTTCGCGGCGGTCGCGGCTTGCG
>NCDQ01000335.1 GCA_002280275.1 Caulobacter vibrioides
GCGGAGGATAAGTTTGAGCGTAAAAGAGAGAAGCCGTTGATTTCGTTGATCTCGGCGCCGTCAATTCCGAGCGTTCACGCCCGCCAATCCCCCTAAAATCCTCCCCCTAGCGGGGGAGGTGTCGGCGCAGCCGACGGAGGGGGGAAGTCCTGTTGATCCTGCCTCTTCCCCCACCGGCGCTTCGCCCCCCCCCCGCTGGGGGAGGATCTGGGGCGCGGACGCCAGCTTTAGGCTTCAAGCCGTCCGAACGACCCCTGCGCCCTTGGTGGGCCAAGCGCAAAGCCCCAGCCAGGCCACGACCCCGATCCCCGGAACCAGCGCCAGGCCCGCAAGCCAGCCGCCCTGCCCGATGTCGTGAAGACGCTTGGACGACAAAGCCGCAAGCGCCCAGACCTGCGCCAACCACAGCCCCGCCGTGAGACCGGCCCAAACCCAGCCGGCGTCGCGCGCAATCGCGTCCAGGGTCATCGCGCGATGGTCGAGCATACCCCCGAGGCCGGCAAAGCCGCTGCTACTGGCGAAGACACAGAAATAGACGATGAAGCCCAGATGGCCGATCAGCCAAGCCAGCGTCGTCTGGGCCAGATAGGCGTCCCGCCCGATCACCCCACGCGCGTCGAACCACTGCCGGATCATCGCATTTCGCCCTTAACGTGAATGCCGGGCGAAAATAGACCCTAGATCGAAATCGTCTTCAAGGGGTTGGGACCGTAGCGATTGGCGCCCTGCTCGCCGCCCATGACGCCCAGTTCGACCACCGACCAGAGGATGACCAGCGAGAACAGGAAGTCCAGGAAGTGCTCGGGCTGGGGCCAGACTGCGACCACTGCGATCAGGATCAGCATCGACCACCAGCCCGACCGGCCGCGGTCGTGCAGCCGCTTGGACAGCAGGCAGGCGCCGGTGAACAGCAGGATCGGATAGACGAACCAGCCCGTCAGCCAGTGCAGGGTGTAGTTGGCGATCGCCTCGTAGAGCACGGCGATCCCGACCACCACGGCAGAGGCGACCAGGAACGGCGTACGCGCCAGCCTGCCGTTCGACGACAGGAACAGTTCCGCCAGTTCGCTACGATCGCTCATTCGCCTGCTCCGAGTCGGTGGATGCACCGCTCGCGGCAATCTAGGCGTTGACGGAGACGGCTGGAAGTCCGCCTAGGCGACAGCGGGCGTCTCTGACAGCGACGCCTCTCGCAGCGCCTTCGGCGACGGCCCGAAGCGATTGTCGCCGGGCGTTCCGTCCAGCAAGCCGAAGTCGATGAAGAACCAGATCGCCACCAGCCCGCCGATAATCTGGCTTGGCGTCGAAATCGCCTCCGGGAGACCGACGATCGCGTCCAAAGAGCCGAGCAGATCAGGGACCAGCAGCAACAGAGCCCACCAGGCCGACCGGTTACGATCATGCATGCGCTTGGCGAGCAGCGCATAGGTTGGCCAGGTCATCAGAAGCGGGATGAGCCAAACCTGATGCAGGGTAAGTTCGACACCACCCAGACGTTCGAACAGCACAAAAAGTGCTGCGTACGCCAGGGTCAGGCCAACATGATAGATCCAGAGGTCGCGACGACGGAGGCGACCCTGGAAGCTCAGCATTGTCTGGGTGAAGGTCACAGAAGTTCTCCTCGGCCACGAGGTCGAGGAGAAAACACCTTTTACGCGAACTCAACCAGAATCTCATCCGCCGCGACCGGATCGCCGCCCTTGGCGTTAACAGCCTTGACCACGCCGTCGCGCTCGGCGCGGATGATGTTCTGCATCTTCATGGCCTCAAGGACGCAGACCACCTCGCCCTCGCGAACCTGCTGGCCGGCGGTGACGTCCATCGAGACCACCAGACCCGGCATCGGCGACAACACCAGCTTGGAGGTGTCGGCGGCCTGCTTCTCGGGCAGCTTGTCGTGAAGCTCGGCCGAGCGCGGGGTGAGCACCAGCACGCGGGCCTTGGCGGCGCGGTGGCGGATGGTGAAGCCCTCGGCGGCCGGGGCGGCCTGAACCGTGAAGGCCACGCCGTTCAGCACGGCCTTGAACACCGGCTTGCCCGGACGCCAGTCGATGTCGGTCAGGAACAGGGTCCGGCCTTCGTCGAGTAACTCGGCGGCGACCGCGCCGTCCTCGCCGCCGACCTTGACCCGCCGACGGGTCTCGCCGATCGCGACCACCCACTCGTCGCGGGCCTCGCCAATCAGGCCGGACTCATAGCTGCGGGCCCGGGTCGCGTAGACCCGCTGCATCGCTGCGCCGACGGCGGTCAGGATGTCGAGCTGGACAGCGGTCGGGGTCGTGCCGTTGAAGCCTTCGGGGAACTCGTCCTTGATGTAGCTGGTCGCCAGCTTGCCCGAGCGGAAGCGCGCCTCGTCCATCACGGCCGCCAGGAACGGG
Organism: Caulobacter vibrioides; assembly: GCA_002280275.1. Lineage (GTDB taxonomy): Bacteria > Pseudomonadota > Alphaproteobacteria > Caulobacterales > Caulobacteraceae > Caulobacter > Caulobacter vibrioides_A. Next base: position 2,379 of record NCDQ01000335.1, read on the forward strand.
ATGTTCTGGCCCAAGCCCTCGATGTGGAAGTCCTCCAGCGCCCGGCCCATGCCGTCGATCGCCGCGATCCGGGTCGGCGCCCAGGTGCAGAGCTTGGAGATCATCGGGTCGTAGAACATCGAGATCTCGTCGCCTTCGCGCACCCCGGCGTCGTTCCGGACCTTGTAGCCGTCCTTCTCGCCTTCCGCCGGCGGGTCGTAGCGCACGAGGCGGCCGATCGACGGCAGGAACTTGCGGTACGGATCTTCGGCGTAGATGCGGCTTTCGATGGCCCAGCCGTTGATCTTCAGGTCCGACTGGCCAAAGGCCATCTTCTCCCCATAGGCCGAGCGGATCATCTGCTCGACCAGATCAAGGCCCGTGATCAGCTCGGTCACCGGGTGCTCGACCTGCAGGCGGGTGTTCATCTCCAGGAAGTAGAAGCTCTTGTCCTGGCCGGCGACAAACTCGACCGTGCCGGCGCTGTCATAGTTCACGGCCTTGGCCAGGGCGACGGCCTGGGCGCCCATGGCGTTGCGGGTGGCCTCGTCCAGCAGCGGGCTGGGGGCCTCCTCGATGACCTTCTGATTGCGGCGCTGGATCGAGCATTCGCGCTCGAACAGATGGACGACGTTGCCGTGCTTGTCGCCCAGCACCTGGATCTCGATGTGGCGCGGGCTTTCGATGAACTTCTCGATGAAGATGCGGTCGTCGCCAAAGCTGGCCTTGGCCTCGGCGCGCACGGCCGGGAAGCCTTCCTCGACGTCCTGGCGATGCCAGGCCACCCGAATGCCCTTGCCGCCG
>NCDQ01000336.1 GCA_002280275.1 Caulobacter vibrioides
TCTTCGGGGGCGTTGCGGTCGCGACGGTCACGGCGTTGACCGCCTTCACCGCGCTGTTGTTCACCACGAGCCATTTTTGTTCCCTTAGAAGTTCAGGCCGGCTTCGCGCGCGGCGTCGGCCAGGGCTTTCACCCGGCCGTGGAAGATGTAGCCGCCACGGTCGAAAACGACGTCCTTGACGCCCTTTTCGATGGCGCGCTCGGCGACGAGCTTGCCGACCTTGGCCGCGGCATCCTTGTCCGCGCCCTTGCCTTCGGCTTCCAGAGTGGAAGCCGACGCCAGGGTCACGCCGCGAGCATCATCGATGATCTGGGCGTAGATGTTCTTCGACGAACGGAAGACCGACAGACGCGGACGACCGTTGGCGAGGCTCTTGAGGCGGGTGCGAACGCGCTGAGCGCGCTTGGCCGCCGATTCACGAGGAGAGAGCGCCATGGCTTACTTCTTCTTGCCTTCCTTGCGGCGAACCTTCTCGCCAGCATAACGCACGCCCTTGCCCTTGTAGGGCTCCGGCGGACGGATGCGGCGGATCTTCGCGGCAATCTCACCAACCGCCTGCTTGTCGATGCCGGCGATCTTGATTTCGGTTTGCTTCGGCACCGCGAAGGTGACGCCGGCCGGAGCCTCAACGTCCACATCGTGGCTGAAACCGAGTTGGAGGCTCAGGGCGGTGCCCTTCATGGCCGCGCGGTAACCAACGCCGACCAGTTCGAGGCTTTCCTCGAACCCGGCGGTGACACCATGCACCATGTTGGCGACCAGCGTGCGGGAGAGACCCCACATGCCCTTGGCGCGCTTCGTGTCGACGCGCGGAGCCAGCAGGAGCTCAGCGCCCTCTTGCTTGACTTCGACTTCGTCGGCGATCGTCCACGAGAGTTGACCCTTGGGGCCCTTCACCGTGACCGTCTGACCCGCGAGCGTGACTTGCACGCCCGAGGGGATTGCGACGGCTTTCTTACCGATACGTGACATGCTCTTTCCCTCCCGCGCCTAGTAGACGCGGCAGAGGACTTCGCCGCCGACATTAGCGTCGCGCGCGGCGGTGTCCGACATGACGCCCTTCGGCGTCGAAAGGATCGAGATGCCCAGGCCGTTCTTGATCGGCTTCAGGTCCTTGATCGAGGAGTAGACGCGACGGCCAGGCTTGGACACGCGGCTGATCTCAGCGATCACGGGCTCACCGTCGAAGTACTTGAGCTCGATCTCGAATTCGGGGAACGCACCGGGCTTCTCGACCAGCGAGTAGCCGCGGATGTAGCCTTCGTCGGCCAGCACGTCCAGGACGCGGGCGCGCAGCTTGGAAGCCGGCGTCGAGACCTTGGACCGCTTGCGTTGGGCGGCGTTCTTGATGCGAGCGATCATATCGCTCAGGGGATCGTTCATCGACATCTGATCGTCCTCACCAGCTCGACTTGACGAGGCCGGGGATCTGGCCTTGCGAACCCTTCGTCGTTGGCGATCGCCTTCAGCGCGGCGCGCTTTTCGGCGAACTTCTTGACGAGAGCCTTGACGGCTTCGTTGCGGTTGACGGCGCTTTTCTTGGCCATGGTTTCTTTCCCTTCCCGCTCTTAGTTCACGAACGGGAACTGGAATTCCTTCAGGAGAGCCTTGGCTTCCTGGTCGGACTTCGCAGTGGTGCAGACGATGATGTCCATGCCCCAGATCTGTTCGATCTGGTCATAGTTGATTTCCGGGAACACCAGGTGCTCCTTCAGGCCCATGGCGTAGTTGCCACGGCCGTCGAAGCTCTTGCCGTTCAGACCACGGAAGTCCTTCACGCGCGGCAGCGCGATCGTGACCAGGCGGTCGAGGAATTCGTACATCCGGTCCTTGCGCAGGGTGACCTTGGCGCCGACCACCATGCCTTCGCGCAGCTTGAAGCCGGCGATCGACTTGCGGGCGCGGGTCGCGACAGGCTTTTGGCCGGCGATCGCTTGCAGGTCCTTCAGCGCGGTCTGAGCCTTCTTGGAGTCGGCCACGGCCTCGCCGATACCCATGTTCAGGACGATCTTGTCCAGCTTGGGGATCTGCATCTCGTTGGTGTAGCCGAACTGCTCCTTCATCGCAGCGCGGATGCGCTCGCGATAAACGGTCTTCAGCCGGGGCTCGTAAGCTTGATCAGCCATTGATCACCTCGCCGGTCGTCTTGGCGACGCGCACCTTCTTGTCGCCTTCGATCTTGAAACCGACGCGGGTGGGCTTGCCGTTGGAGTCCACGATGGCGACGTTCGAGACGTGCAGCGCGGCTTCCTTGTTCTTGATGCCGCCTTGCGGATCGGCTTGGGTCGGCTTGGTGTGACGCGAAACCATGTTCACGCCTTCCACGACGACCCGGTTGTCCTTCGGCAGGACTTGCAGGACCGAGCCTTGCTTGCCCTTGTCCTTGCCGGCCAGAACGACGACGCGGTCGCCCTTCTTGATCTTAGCGGCCATTACAGCACCTCCGGAGCGAGGGAGATGATCTTCATGTGGTTCTTGGCGCGCAGTTCACGGGGAACCGGGCCGAAGATCCGCGTGCCGACCGGCTCGCTCTGCTTGTTCACGATCACCGCGGCGTTCTTATCGAAGCGGATGACCGAGCCATCCTTGCGCTTCAGATTTTGATTCACCCGAACGACGACGGCGCGAAGCACGTCACCCTTCTTCACGCGACCGCGCGGAATGGCTTCCTTCACGGAGACGACGATGACGTCGCCCACGCTGGCGTAGCGACGGCCAGCGCCGCCCAACACCTTGATGCACATGACCCGGCGAGCGCCAGAGTTGTCGGCGACTTCCAGGTTAGTTTGCATCTGGATCATGGTCTAAACCTTCCAGATTAAGCCGAAGCCTTGGGAAGCACTTCCCAGGTCTTCAGCTTGGACTTCGGAGCGCACTCGATGATGCGGATCGCTTCACCGGCCTTGTACGCGTTGGCTTCGTCGTGCGCGTGGTACTTTTTGGACTGACGCACGATCTTCTTCAGAACCGGGTGGACGATGGTCCGTTCGACCTTCACCACCACGGTCTTGTCGCCCTTATCGGAGACGACGACCCCTTCGAGGATACGCTTGGGCATATCGTTCTCCTTAAGCCGCGGCCTTGGCGCGCAGCACGGTCTTGATCCGCGCGATATCCTTGCGGATCTCGTTTACGCGGTGGGTCTTCTCGACCTGGCCCGTGGCGGCCTGGAAGCGCAGGTTGAACTGCTCCTTCTTCAGGCTGATCAGGGTGTCGGCCAGCTGGTCGGGGGTCATGCCCCGGATTTCAGCGATCTTCATGAGCCTCAGGCCTCCTGAGCCACGCCCGCATCGATGCGGGTGACAACACGGGTGCGGATCGGCAGCTTGGCGGCGCCAAGGCGGAGCGCTTCACGCGCGATATCGTCCGGCACGCCGTCGATTTCGAACATGATGCGGCCCGGAGCCACGCGAGCGGCCCAGTAATCCACGGCACCCTTACCCTTACCCATCCGGACTTCCGCCGGCTTGCCGGTGACCGGCACGTCCGGGAAGATACGGATCCAGACGCGGCCTTGACGCTTCATCTGGCGGGTGATGGCGCGACGGGCGGCTTCGATCTGACGGGCCGTGATGCGCTCGGGCTCAACGGCCTTCAGGCCGTACGAACCGAAGTTCAGCAGGGTGCCGCCCTTCGAAGTGCCGTGGATGCGGCCCTTGAACTGCTTGCGGAATTTGGTCTTCTTCGGAGACAGCATGGCGATCTAATCCTTAGGCGCGATCGCGACGGTCACGACGGTCGCCCCGGTCGGGACGATCACCACGCTCACGTCCGCCACCTTCACCGGCCGGGCCGGATTCGGTCGCCAGACGCTTGTCGAGCGCCATCGGATCATGCTCGAGCACCTCGCCCTTGAAGATCCAGGTCTTCACGCCGATGATGCCGTAGGTGGTCTTGGCTTCGGCGAAACCGAAGTCGATGTCGGCGCGCAGGGTGTGCAGCGGCACGCGGCCTTCGCGGTACCACTCCATGCGAGCGATTTCAGCGCCGCCCAGACGACCCGAAACGTTGATCCGGATGCCCTTGGCGCCGAGGCGCACGGCCGACTGGATCGAGCGCTTCATGGCGCGACGGAACGCGATACGGCGCTCCAGCTGCTGAGCGATGGACTCGGCGACCAGCTGAGCGTCGGTTTCCGGCTTGCGGATCTCGACGATGTTCAGGTGGACTTCGCCCTCGGTCATCACCGACAGGTCCTTGCGGAGCTTGTCGATGTCAGCGCCCTTCTTGCCGATGATGACGCCCGGACGGGCGGCATAGATCGTCACGCGGCACTTCTTGTGCGGACGCTCGATGATGATGCGCGAGACACCGGCTTGGTACAGGCGCTTCTTCAGAGCGGCGCGGACCGCGAGGTCTTGGTGCAGCAGCTTGCCGTACTGGTTGCCGTCGGCGAACCAACGGCTGTCCCAGGTGCGGTTGATGCCGAGCCGCAGCCCGACCGGATTGACTTTCTGACCCATTAGCGGACCACGATCGTGATCTCGGAGAACGGCTTCTCAACGCGCGTCGCGCGACCGCGAGCGCGGGGCGAGAAACGCTTCATGATCAGGTTCTTGCCCACATAGGCCTCGGCGACGACCAGCGAGTCGATGTCGAGGTTGTGGTTGTTCTCGGCGTTCGAGATCGCCGAGTACAGCGCCTTGCGGACGTCCTGAGCGATGCGCTTGTGGCTGAACTCGAGCTCGTTGAGAGCGCGCTGGACGTTCAGGCCACGGATGGACTGAGCGACCAGGTTCAGCTTGCGCGGGCTGGTGCGCAGAGTGCGCACCTTGCACATCGCTTCGGCGGCCGGCAGGCGGCGTTCTTGCTTCTGCTTGGCCATGATTACTTCCTCTTGGCCTTCTTGTCGGCGGCGTGACCCGGGAAGTTCCGGGTCGGCGCGAATTCGCCGAACTTCATGCCGACCATGTCTTCCGACACGAGCACGGGAACGTGCTTGTGGCCGTTGTGCACGCCGAAGGTCAGGCCGACAAACTGCGGCATGATGGTCGAGCGGCGCGACCAGGTCTTGATGACGTCCTTGCGGCCCGACGACAGAGCGGCATCGGCCTTCTTCAGGAGGTACCCGTCGACAAACGGGCCTTTCCAGACGGAGCGGGTCATGGCTTAGCGGCCCTTCTTCGCTTTGTGGCGCGAGCGGATGATGAACTTATCCGTGGCCTTGTTGACGCGGGTCTTGGCGCCCTTGGTCGGCTTACCAGCCGGGGTCACCGGGTGGCGACCGCCCGAGGTCCGGCCTTCACCACCACCGTGGGGGTGGTCGACCGGGTTCATGGCGACACCGCGGACGTGCGGGCGACGGCCCATGTGACGAGAACGACCGGCCTTGCCGAGGTTCTGGTTCATGTGGTCGGGGTTCGAAACGGCGCCGACGGTGGCCATGCACGTATCGAGCACCATGCGCAGCTCGCCCGAGTTCAGGCGGATCTGGGCGTAGCCGGCGTCACGACCGACCAGCTGGGCGTAGGCGCCAGCCGAACGGGCGATCTGACCGCCCTTGGCGGGCTTCAGCTCGATGTTGTGGATGATCGTACCGATCGGCAGCGTGCGCAGCGGCGAGGCGTTGCCCGGCTTCACGTCGACCTTTTCAGCCGTGACGACTTCGTCGCCGGCCTTCAGGCGTTGCGGGGCCAGGATGTAGGCCAGCTCACCGTCAGCCTGATACTTGATCAGGGCGATGAAGGCGGTGCGGTTGGGGTCGTACTCGAGACGAACGACCGTGGCCACGCCTTGCTTGCGACGCTTGAAGTCGACCAGACGGTATAGGCGCTTGGCGCCGCCGCCGCGGAAACGGACCGCGATACGGCCGTTGCCGCCGCGACCGCCCGACTTGGTCAGGCCTTCAACGAGCTTCTTCTCGGGGCGACCCTTGTGAAGTTCGCTGCGATCGATCAGCACCAGGCCGCGCTGGCCGGGGCTGGTCGGGTTAAATTGCTTCAAGGCCATGTCTTAGAGCCCCGTCGTGATGTCGATCGACTGGCCTTCGGCCAGGGTCACGATCGCTTTTTTGACGTCGTTGCGACGACCCACGATACCGCGGAAGCGCTTGGTCTTGCCCTTGGTCACGATGGTGTTGACCTTGGTCACCTTGACCTTGAACAGCTCTTCGACGGCGGCGGCGATTTCGTCCTTGGTCGCGTCGTTGGCCACCTTGAAGACAACCTTGTTCTGCTCGCTGAGCAGGGTCGTCTTTTCGGTGATCACCGGCGACAGGATCGTGTCGTAGTGGCGAGCGGTGGCGGCCATTAGGCGGCTTCCTTCTCAGCGAAACGGGCCGAGATCGCTTCGACCGCGTCCTTGGTCAGGACGAGGGTTTGGCGACGCAGCACGTCGTAGACGTTCAGGCCGGCGTTCGGCAGGACATCCACGTTCGGGATGTTGCGGGCGGCGAGCTTGAAGTTCGCGTCCACTTCCGGACCGGCGATGACCAGGGCGTTCTTCAGACCGATCTTGTCGAAGTTGGCGCGCAGAGCGGCCGTCTTGGCTTCGGTCAGAACGGCGCTGTCCAGGACGACCAGCGAGCCCGACTTGGCCTTCGACGACAGAGCGTGCTTCAGGGCCAGGGCGCGGATCTTCTTGGGCAGATCGAAGGCGTGGCTGCGGACCACGGGACCGTGGGCCTTGGCGCCGCCGACGAACTGAGCCGCACGACGCGAGCCGTGACGAGCGCCGCCGGTGCCCTTCTGCTTGTACATCTTCTTGCTCGTACGAGAGACCTCGTTACGAACCTGAATCTTGTGGTTACCGGAGCGGCGCTTGGCCAGCTGCCAGGTCACGACGCGCTGCAGGATGTCACCGCGGATCTCGTCGATGCCGAAGATGGCGTCGTCGAGATCAACGGAACCGGCCTTGCCGCCGTCCAGTTTGATGACGTCGAGTTTCATTAGCCTTCGCCCTCTTCGGTCGCAGCCGCGGGGGCCTCTTCAGCGGGGGTCTCAGCAGCGGCCGGAGCAGCTTCGCCAGCCTTGCGGAAGGCGCCCGGACGCGGAGCGTCGGCGGGGAGAGCCTTCTTCACGGCGTCGCGAACCTTCACGTAGCTGCCTTCGTGGCCCGGGACGGCGCCCTTGACCAGGATCAGGCCGCGCTCGACGTCCACCTTCCAAACGGTGACGTTCAGCGTGGTGACGGTTTCTTGACCCAGGTGACCAGCCATCTTCTTGCCCGGGAACGTACGACCCGGATCCTGGCGGTTACCGGTCGAACCGTGCGAGCGGTGCGAGACCGAAACACCGTGAGTGGCGCGCAGACCACCGAAGTTCCAGCGCTTCATGGCACCGGCGAAGCCCTTACCGACAGTCACGCCTTGGATGTCGACCTTTTGGCCGGCGACGAAGTGGTCGGCCGTCAGTTCGGCGCCGACTTCGATCAGGGCGCTCTCTTCGACGCGGAACTCGGCGACGACGCGCTTCGGCTCAACGGCCGCCTTCGCGAAGTGGCCACGCATGGCGCTGGAGGTGTTCTTGGCCTTCTTGGCGCCGGCGCCGAGTTGGAGGGCGGTGTAGCCATCCTTCTCAACGGTGCGAACGCCCGTGACCTGGCAACCGTCGAGCGACAGGACGGTGACCGGCACGTGCTGACCAGCTTCGTCGAAGAAGCGGGTCA
>NCDQ01000337.1 GCA_002280275.1 Caulobacter vibrioides
GGGCCGCGCCTTCGTGGGCCAGGACCGCGAGGGCGGCGGTGGCGCCAGCCTGGGTGTCGACGGAAACGAACTCGATACGCATGCCGCGCTCCTGCAATTTGGGCGACCGTAAGCGGCGCGTCGGACCGCGCGCCGGCTCACCTCATCAAGGCGGCATAGTCCAATGCCGCGCCTTAGAAAAGGCTCCGTTCGGCTACACTCGGGACAGTCAAGTCAGGTCCCCGGTTGTGCTGGCGTTAAGGCCCAGTGTAGAACGGCGCATCTTCGGGGTTCGTCCCACGAATCCATAAGCCCCGATCCCCGACTTCATGCGCCTCATCGAACGCTATCTCTTCCGGCAGTTGCTAGGCCCGACGCTTTTGGCGACTGCGGCGCTGGTGGCGCTCGCCTTGTTGGCCCGCAGCCTGTCGGAGTTCGACGTGCTGGTGGAGCAGCGCCAGAGCGCGATGGTCTTCCTCAAGATCATCCTTCTGGCCCTGCCCCAGCTGCTCGGCATCATGATGCCGCTGGCCCTGTTCGTCGCCGCCCTGGTGGCGTTGAATCGGCTGCACACCGAACAGGAGATCGTGGTCTGTTTCGCGGGTGGCATGAGTCGCTGGCGAGTCATTTCGCCGGCAATGCGGCTGGCGATCCTTGCGGCGATCATCTCGTTGATCTCGGGCTTGTGGCTGCAGCCCTGGAGCGCGCGCCAGATCCGCGAGACGGCCTTCCAGATCAAGACGGATGTCGCCTCGACGCTGGTCCAGCCGGGCCAGTTCACCGAGCCAGGGCCGGGGCTGACCGTCTACGCCCAGTCGATCGACCGCGACAACAAGATCCAGAACCTGTTCATCCACCAGGAGCTGCCCAACGGCGCGGCGTCGACCTATTCGTCGCGCGAGGCCGAGATCGCCACCCGCAAGGGCGAGCCGGTGCTGATCATGCGCCATGGCAGCAACCAGCAATTCTCGCGCAATGGCGTGCTCCAGTACACGTCCTTCGACGAGTACACCTTCGACCTGTCCAGCTTGTTCCACAGCGACGAGCTGCTGCATTACAAGATCGCCGACCGCTATCCGCACGAGCTGTTTTTCCCGGACCTGACCCAGGAGTGGGAGCAGCGCAACAAGGACAAGCTTCTGGCTGAGGGACACTCGCGCTTTGCAGGCCCGCTCTACAATATCGCGCTGATGAGCATGGCTCTGGCGGCGGTCCTAGGCGGCGCGTTCAGCCGTATGGGCTATGGTCGGCGCATCGCCGCCGTCGGCGCGGCCGCCGCCATTGTCCGTATCGTCGGGTTCGGGGTGCAGGCCGCGTGCGAAGACGATCCCTGGCTCAACGTGCTGCAGTACGTCGTGCCGCTGGCCGCCACGGGCTGGGCGATGTCGCAGATCTTCCGACAGAAGGTCTCGTCCCGACGCGGAACGAAGCCGGCCGCCACGGCGCCCGCTCTTTCAGGAGCGGCGTGCTGATGACCATGGGCATGCTCGAACGCTACGTGCTCAAGCGCACCATGGGCGCGCTCGTTGGCGCGCTGGCGGTGCTGGGCGCGATGGTGATGCTGATCGCGTTCGTGGACATCGCGCGCAACGTGGGCACGCGCGCCGACGCCAGCTTCCTGCGCCTCCTGTATCTGACCGTGTTGCAGGCCCCCGCCACCATCCTGGTCCTGGCGCCCTTCGTTTTCCTGTTCGGCACCATGTGGGCGTTCGTCGAGCTGAACCGCCGCAGCGAGCTGATCGCCATGCGCGCAGCTGGCATCTCGGCCTGGCGGTTCATCATGCCAGCGGCTGCGGCGTCATTCGTCATCGGCCTGCTGACGATCACCCTGCTGAACCCGCTCACCACGGCGATGACGGCCAAGTTCGAGACTGAACGCGACCGGACAATGAACGGCTATCTCAAGGAAGCGCCCAAGGGCACGTGGCTGCGCCAAGGCGACGACAAGACCCAGATCGTGATCCGCGCTCGCGCGCGGGAGCTCGTCGACGGCTCGGTGCGTCTGCGTGGGGTGTCGCTCTTTGTCTACACGCTGAACGCCAAGGGCGTGATGGACTTCACCCGCCGGATCGAGGCCAACGAGGCGCGGCTGGAGCCCGGCTTCTGGCGACTGAGCGGTGTTCGCGAAGCCACGCCCGGCGCCGGCGCCATTCGCTCCGACAGCCTGTCCATCCCGTCCAACCTCGACGACCGCACCGCTTCGGAGCGCTTCAACACCCCGCAGGCCGTGGCGCTATGGCGCCTGCCCGCCACGATCCAGCGGACCGAGGACGCGGGCTTCTCCGCAGCGCCCTTCAAGCTGCGCCTGCAGCAGGATCTGGCGACGCCGCTGCTGTTCGCGGCCATGTCGGTGCTGGCGGCGGCCTTCTCGTTGCGCCTGATGCGCTTGGGGGGCCTGGCCACGCTGGCCGGGTCGGGCGTCGCCCTGGGTTTTGGGTTCTTTTTCTTCAACGAGCTGTGCAGCACATTGGGCAAGGCCGACGTACTGGCCCCCTTCATCGCTGCCTGGACCCCGCCGGCCATCGCGCTTTTGGTGGGCTTCACTTTGCTTTGCTATACGGAAGATGGGTGAGTCATTGTTTTCAGGGTCGTCCATGACTGAAACGCGCTCCAGCGTCCCGTCCGCCTGCCGCTTACTGCTGATGAGCGGTGCAGGTTGGCTGTCGCTGGCCTGCGCCGGCGCGGCCCACGCCCAGCAGAGCCTCGCGACCATCCCCGCGACTCCCGTCGTGAAAGCCGCGCCCGCCGACGGGCTGGGCGAAGACGGCTACTATCTGGAATCGGACCTTCTGATCCGAGACGAAAAGAACCAGATCATCACCGCCGAAGGCTCGGTCGAAGCCCGATATCAAGGTCGCACCGTTCGCGCGGACAAGGTGGTCTACGACAGCAAGACCGGCGCGATCACCGCGGATGGCAATGTCCAGCTGATCAATCCCGACGGCACGGCCGAGTTCGCCGACCATCTGCAGTTGGACCGGGACATGAAGGCCGGCTTCGCGCGTAACTTCGCGGCCCGGCTCGAGCAGAACATGAAGGTCGCGGCCGCCAGCGCCGTTCGCCGCAACGAGAACATCCAGGAACTGAACAAGGCGATCTATACGCCCTGCGAGGTCTGCGCCGAGAACCCGACGCCGACCTGGTCGGTTTCGGCCGACAAGATCGTCC
>NCDQ01000338.1 GCA_002280275.1 Caulobacter vibrioides
TCATGAAAGAAGTCGTCGCCGCCGCTAACAACGGCGTAGCCGTGGTCGGAATCTGCAACGGCTTCCAGGTGCTGACCGAGGTTGGCCTGCTGCCCGGCGCCCTGCTGCGCAATGCGGGCCTCAAGTACGTCTGCAAGCCGGTCGAGCTGGACATCGTCAACGGCCAGACCCGCTTCACCGCCGGCTATGGCGAACAGCGCCAGGCGGTGATGACCGTCGGCAACGGCGAGGGCAACTACTTCGCCGATGAAGAGACGCTGGACCGTCTCGAAGGCGAAGGCCAGGTGGTGTTCCGCTACAAGGAAAACCCCAACGGCTCGGCCCGCGACATTGCCGGGATCGTCAACAAGGGCGGCAACGTCCTGGGCCTGATGCCCCACCCCGACCGCGCCTTCGACGCTGATCTGGGCTCGGAAGACGGCGCGGTGCTGTTCCGCAGCATCTTCCAGAGCGCCTAAGCGCCCCCCCGACCGCGCGGCCGCCTCCGCTTCCCCTGCGACTCGCGACATCAATCTCGCGCCTTAAGCGATAGTTAAGGTTAATACGCCCCGCTCAGGTGAGAGCGGTGGAACAGAATTGCTCTGCGCCGCACTGCTAGCGCCACAAAAAAGGCTGAAGGCTGCAATGGGAGCCTTCCGAGAGGCGCAGAGTTAAAACACCATGGCCGATCCCGAAGTTCGGTTTCCCGAGACCTATGTCAGCGGCGTGCCTGTGTGGGCCCGGCGCCGCAAACGCTCGAGCGTCCCGCCGCTGGTCAGCATGGTGGTCATTCTTCTCGCCCTGTTCGGCGCGGTGATGATCGGCGTGTCCCTGCGCATGGGCTCGGTCGAAAAGGGCGGCGCGGTCGTCGATGGCTGGATCGCCCAGGGCAAGGCCCTGTGGGAAGAGGCCGCCGGCCAGGTGAAGGAAAGCCAGACCTCTCCGAAGTCTTGAGACCCCTAATCGCCTGACGGCTGTGGCGGAATCTGATCGACCGGGTTAGAAGGCGCGCCCATGAGCACGCCCCAAAAGCCCATGGCCGAATTGGCCGCCGAGTTCGGCCTGAAACCCGCCGAATATGACGTTGTCCTCAAGCGCTTGGGCCGTGAGCCCAACCTCGTGGAGTTGGGCGTCTTCTCGGTGATGTGGTCCGAGCACTGCTCGTACAAGTCCTCGAAGAACCAGTTGAAGAAGTTCCCGATCGACGGCCCGCGCGTGATCTGCGGTCCGGGCGAGAACGCCGGCGTCATCGACATCGGCGACGGCGACGCGATCATCTTCAAGATGGAAAGCCACAACCACCCCTCGTACATCGAGCCCTATCAGGGCGCGGCGACGGGCGTGGGTGGCATCATGCGCGACGTCTTCACGATGGGCGCGCGGCCGATCGCCCTCTTGAACGCCCTGCGCTTTGGCGATCCCAGCCATCCGAAGACCAAGCGTCTGGTCGACGGCGTGGTCGCCGGCATCGCCGGCTACGGCAACTGCGTGGGCGTGCCCACCGTCGCGGGCGAGACCAATTTCCACAAGGGCTACAACGGCAACATCCTGGTCAACGCCATGTGCGTGGGCCTGGCCAAGGCCGACAGCATCTTCTACTCGGCCGCCCCCGGCCCTGGCCTGGCGGTCGTCTATTTCGGTTCCAAGACCGGCCGCGACGGCATCCACGGCGCGACCATGTCGTCGGCGGAATTCTCGGAGGATTCCGAGGAGAAGCGCCCCACCGTCCAGGTCGGCGACCCCTTCGCCGAAAAGCTGCTGATCGAGGCCACCCTTGAGCTCATGGCCACGGGCGCCGTTGCGGCGATCCAGGACATGGGTGCGGCGGGCCTGACCTCGTCGTCGGTCGAGATGGCCGGCAAGGGCGGCGTCGGCATCGAGCTGAACATGGACATGGTCCCGCAGCGCGAGACCGGCATGAGCGCCTACGAAATGATGCTGTCGGAAAGCCAGGAGCGCATGCTGGCGGTCCTGAAGCCCGGCCGCGAGCAAGACGGCCACGCCATCTTCGAGAAGTGGGGCCTGGACGCCGCCGTCATCGGCTACACCACCGACACCGGCCGCCTGGTGCTGAAGCACCACGGCGAGACCGTCTGCGACGTGCCGCTGGCCCCGCTGTTCGACGACGCGCCGCTGTATGATCGCCCCTGGGTTCAGCCGGCGCTGCAGCCGCGCCTCGACCCGGCCACCATCCCTGCGCCGATCGACTGGAACGAGGCGGTCCTGAAGATCGTCGGCTGCCCTGACATGGCCTCCAAGCGCTGGGTGTGGGAGCAGTACGACCGTCACGTCATGGCCGACACGCTGGAAGACAGCGCCACGGGCTGCGACGCCGGCATCGTGCGCATCCATGGCACGGGCAAGGCCATCGCCGTGACCAGCGACTGCACCCCGCGCTACGTCCAGGCAGACCCCTACGAAGGCGGCAAGCAGGCCGTGGCTGAGGCCTGGCGCAATCTGACGGCCGCCGGCGCCCTGCCGATCGCCATCACCGACAACCTGAACTTCGGCAGCCCCGAAAAGCCCGAGACCATGGGCCAGATCGTCCGCGCCACCGACGGCATGGCCGAGGCCTGCCGCGCGCTGGACTTCCCGGTCGTGTCGGGCAATGTCAGCCTCTACAACGAGACCAACGGCGTCGCCATTCCGCCGACCCCGACCGTCGGCGCCGTGGGCCTGCTCGAGGACTACGACCTGCGCACGGGCTTTGGCAATGTGGCCGAGGGTGACACGCTGGTGCTGATCGGCGAGACGCGCGGCGAGCTGGGCGCGTCGATCTATCTGCGTGAGATTCTGGGTCGCGAAGACGGCGCCCCGCCGCCGGTCGATCTGGCGCTGGAGCGCCAGAATGGCGACTTCGTCCGCGGCCTGATCAACTCGGGCCTCGTCGCCGGCGTCCACGACCTGTCGGACGGCGGCCTGCTGGTCGCCGCAGCCGACGTGGCCCTGGCCAGCAAGGTCGGGATCACCCTCAACGCCGCCAGCTACGCGCACGCCCATGCCTATCTGCTGGGCGAGGACCAGGCCCGCTACCTGATCGCCACGCCCGACCCGGACGCGGTGCTGGAAGCGGCCAAAGAGGCCGGCGTGCACGCTGGCGTCGCCGGCGTCGCGGGCGGGGAAGCATTTGCGTCGGACGGCCTGTTC
>NCDQ01000339.1 GCA_002280275.1 Caulobacter vibrioides
TCCACAATACCCGAAATCGCGCCGTACAGCATTTTGGTAACCGGTGCAGCAAAGTAGCTATATAGCGTTCCTTGTACCCCCGACCAGGATGCGCTATAAGGCATCCTCAACACGTTGGTCGCGCGGAGTTTTTCGCGCATCATGCGGCTAGCAAGGCTTTATATATATGTACGGCAACCCACAGCGTCGCAGCGCCCCGGAGGTTCAAGACCTCCGCCGCGAAGGTGGCCGATGGCTTAAGGAAATGCGCGAGGCCGCCGGTCTCTCGCAACGCCAGCTCGCAGCCAAGGTCGGCGCGGACTATTACACGTTCATCTCGCAGCTTGAGACGGGCCGTGGTCGCATTCCGCCGGACCGTTACCGCGACTGGGCTGTGGCCCTGGGGACGCCGGAGCGCGCGTTCGTGCGCGAGTTGATGCGGTTTTACGATCCCATCACCTACGAAATCCTGTTCGGCGAGGAATAGTTAGTTTAGTGTAAAGGTGATCGTCTGTAGTCGGTCTCCGTCTCAACGCCTGGGGAAGCGTTTAACGCATGGCCGCACAGGTCCTTTCGTTCTTTCAGCGCGCGCCGCGCGTCCAGCCAAGCTACAGCGACTGGACGCAGCAGGAGCTGGCGGAGTTCTACCGGGTCGAGAGCGCGCTGATCCGCGCCGGCATCCGCGTCGGCACCGACCGCGGGATGAGCGACGAGAACGATCCCTGGTTCATCTTCTATCGCGCCGACGACAACGAGGTGGTGATCCACTTCGCCCGCATCGACGGCGAGTACATCATCGCCGGCCCCGCCTATGAAGAAGTTGCACGCGGCCTCGATTTCAGCGCCCTGGTGCGCAACATGGTCGCCCGCCACCCGCTGATTAAGCGGCCCGAGCGCGGCGACAACGTCTCGATCCACCCTGCCGCGCTGCTCGTCGCGGTCGTCGGCACCGCCTTTTTCAAGAGCGGCGAAGCCCGCGCGGCCGAGAGCGGCGCGACAACGACGACGTCGAGCGCCCATCGGCCCACCCTGCTGAGCTCCAGCTCACCGTCCAGCATCGTCGGAGGCGTCGCCGCGCCGGCCGCGAACGCCTCGGCCCAGGTCCCGGTCAGTCAGGCCGTGATGATCTTGGCCGCAGCGATGATGGCCACGGAGATCAAGGTCGGCTCCGCTGCGCTGGCTCCGGCCGCGCGCGATGCGATCGCCGAGGCGGCGATGGCGCTGGATTTCAGCGACTATGGCAGGGAGAGCGCTGTCAGCCTGGGCGCGCGTCAAACCAGCGAGACGCCTGTCAACATTTCCTCTCCGACGCCGGCTGAGACCGTGTCGTCGGTCCTGGCGCTGGTGGCTCTGATGAGCACCTTGCCCACGCCGGAACACACCCTCGCCTACGCCCACAGCACTGTGGCCAGCGGCACGGTGTCTGGCGTCGCTGAAAGCGCCGCCCTTAGCCTCTCGCAAATCGGTCAGTGGACGATCGACGTGCGCTTCGCCCAAGGCGGTTGGACCGAGGTCGAGGCTGTGCACTTGGTGCGCACCCTGGTCGCTGGCGCTGCGTCTGAGCAGATCGCGGTCATCGAGGTCGAGAAGCTGCCGCAGATCCTCCTGGATCTGATGGAGCGCGGCCCGCACTACGCGGTTACGACGACAGCGCCGAACGCGCCGACCGACGTAGAGCCCGTGACGCCGACGCCTCCGGTCGTGGCTCCGCCAACTGGCCAAGATATCGTTCCGACACCCGTGGACAGCTCGGATCCGACGCCGGCGCCTACGCCCGTAGAGACCGCGCCTCCGCCCGTGGCCCCCGCCAAGCCTGCTCTGCCGGCATTCAGCGGTTTTGCGAGCCAGGAGCTGGTCAAGCAGTTCGTCGAGTATTTCGTCGCGCACACCGAGCAGGTGTCGATCATGCTCAAGGGTCTGCAGGTCGTAATCTTCGACAGCCGCGTCACGTCCGCGCCTGAGTCGATCGATCACATGACCAGCATGACCTTTACGTTCTTTGACGGCAGCTCGGTGAATCTGGTCGGCGCGCAAACGGCGTTCCTGTATCACGACGGCCTGACTTAAGGCCGCGACGCGGCGGCTTGCTTGGCGGTCTCGGCGGAGCGGCGATCATGGCCGGGCGCCGTCGCTCCAGTTCACGAGAATCCCTTTGCGTCCGCTACGCCTTGATCTTGCGATACGATCCGCCATGGCTCCGTCGCCCTCGCGGAACATCGCGGTCGCGCCGTCGGGCGGCGATCAGGCCACCTTGGTCAGCCAAGGCGCTCACGCGCCACAAGCCCGGCGCCGGCTGGCCCTCCCTCGACGGATCGCCGCCAAGCTGTTCGGCCGCGTCGCCGACTATGCGCGTCGATACCTTCAGGCGCCGGTTCTGCATGGCCTTAGCGAGCAGCGGGCGCTGAGTGAGGCGCTACTCGAGGAACTGCGCCACAGCCGTCTTCACGTCGTTCAGCTTGAACACCAACTGCAAGCCTTGGCCCTCGAACACGGCCGCTCAGTCTCCGCGCTCGCCGCGCTGGCCAATGGGCATGGCCAACAGTTGGCCGCCCTTCTGGCGGCGCAGGACGGGTTCGCCATCCAGCAAGGCCAACTGGCCGGCGAGCTTGGCAAGATCGCCGCGGAGCAAGGCAAGATCGCTCGCGCGCACACCGAGCGCCTCCACGCAATTGAGACGGTCGGACAGACCGCCCTGGCGCGCGTCGAAACGCTCCCCGCCCTGTTCGGCCCGCGCTTCGACGAGCTGGAGATCAAGCAGCGGCCGCTGATCGCCTATGACGAGGAGTCGATGGCGATCCGCATGCGCGACGGCTATGTGCTGGCGCCGCGCAATCTGCCCACCTTCGTGACCATGCTGGCCAACGCCACCAGCCGCGGACTCGAGCCCGGCACCGGCGACGTGCTGCGTCGCCTGATCCAGCCCGGCATGACGGTGGCCGACGTCGGCGCCAATATCGGCCTGCTGACGCTGGTGATGGCCTGGGCGACGGGGCCCGGCGGCCGCGTCATCGCCTTCGAGCCCGAAGCGATCCCGCGCTCGAACCTGGAAAAGATGAAGCATCTCAATGGCCTGTCGTGGGTCGAGGTCCGCGATCAGGCTGTGGGCGAGACGCCTGGCCGCCTGACCTTCCACGTCAGCGACATCATCGGCCACAGCTCGCTCTACGCCCTGCCCGAGACCGAAGAGGCCCGGACCATCGAGGTCGAGGTCGTGCGGCTCGACGACGTTGCGCCGGCCAAGCGGCTGGACGTGGTCAAGATCGACGTCGAGGGCGCCGAGCTGGACGTGCTGGCCGGCATGAAGGGCGTCATCGCCAAGAACCCGGATCTGGCCATCCTCGCCGAGTTCGGGCCCGAGCACCTGGCGCGCGTGGGCCAGACCCCGGCCCAGTGGTTCAAGGCGTTCGGCGATGCGGGCTTTACGCCCTACATGATCGACGAGACGCATGGGGCCTGCGTGAAGACCAACGCCAAGGCCGCCGCCAAGGTGGTCTCCGCCAATATCGCCTTCGTGCGCGCCGGCGGCGACGCCGAGAAGCGTCTGCTGGGCCGTTAGGATTCGTCGATGAAGATCTGCTGGGTGACGCCCTTCGTCCTGCGCTCGTCCATCGGGCGCGTCAGCGCCGAGGTCGCTAAGCAGCTGGCCGCGCGCGGCCACCAGGTCGAGATCCTGCGCTGCGAGGACCAGAACGATCCGGCCGAACCGCTGCACCCGACCGCCCTGCCCGTCCATCACTGGCGCGCCTATGATCTGGGCCGACTGAGGGCCGAGTTCGACGTGGTGGTTGTCAATATCGGCGACAACTATCCCTTCCACGCCGGCGTCTTCGCGATCCTGGACGCCGCGCCGTGCCTTGGGATCTTCCACGACTTCTACATCTACAACCTGTTCTCCGGCTGGCTGTACTACAACGGCCTAGACTATAACCGCCATGACGCCGAGATCGTGGCGACCTACGGCCCGGCCGCGCTGCCGCACGCGGTGGCCGTTCGCTCGGGCCAGATGCTGGACATGGGCGAGATCGCCCAGCACCTGCCGATGACCGAATGGCTGGCGAGCCGTTGCGAGGCCGCCCTTGCCCACGCCCGCTTCTACGCGCCAAAACTGGAGGCCGCGTGTGTGGGTCCGGTGGCGGTGACGCCGCTGTGCTGCCCTGATCGCGCGACGCCGCCGGGGGCGCCAAAGACCAAGTCGCAGCTGACGATCACCACCGTCGGGGTGATGAACCCCAACAAGCGCGTCGCCGACGTGATCCAGGCGCTGGGCGGTTCCGAGGCGCTGAAGGCGTGCGTCTATCGCCTGGTGGGCCCGATCTCCGACGAAGAGCGCGCGCGCCTGGAAGGCCTGGCGGCCGAGGTGGGCTTCGAGAACCTGATCATCGACGGCGCGGTGGACGACGAGACCCTAGACCGCCGCCTCGACGAGGCCGACATCATGGTCGCATTGCGCAAGCCGGTGCTGGAGGGCGCGTCGGGTTCCGCCTGCGAGGGCATGTTGAGCGGGCGGCCCACAGTGGTCGCGCGCGCCGGCTTCTACGGCGAACTGCCCGACGACCTCGTCTTCAAGGTCGACGGCGAGATCGTGGTCGAGGAGCTGCGGTCGACGCTAGAGCGTCTGGTGGCGGACGCAGCCCTACGCCTCCAGACCGGTAAGGCCGCTCGCGCCTGGGCGCTGGAGAATCTCAACGCCGCCCGCTACGCCCAGGCGGTCGAGGCCCTGGCGCAGGCCCAGGTCACCAGCCGGCCGCTGCTGGCGGTCGGCCGACGCATCGGCGGCGAGCTGAGCGTCATGGGCTTGGCCGAGGGCGACGCCGCCGCCACGCGGATCGGCGCCACCCTCCAGAAGCTCTTCGCTCCCCTTCCCCAGTAGGGCCGCCCGGTCAGGCGCTCTTGCTGACCGGCGGGGCGCAGTAGTGATCCAGGAACGCCTGGTGCTGCGGCAGGCGCGACACCGCCCCGGCGATGTTGCCCTTGAGGTCGTCCAGCGCCTGCTTCAGCTGCTGCGGCGGCATCAGCCGGCCCATGTGGTGATAGGTCTTGGGCATGATCCGCTGGCCCAGCATCACCTGCAGCCACGAGTCGACCTGGAACAGCTCGCCCGGCGCCTGGAAGACCTGCGCGCTTTCCTGGAACAGCGCGATGCGGTGGGCCAGGCTGTCGGGGATGTCCATGGTCACCTTGTAGTGCAGGATGATGAAGTCGCGGATCTTCTCCAGCTCGTCGTCGGCCTGTCGGTTGTAGCGGTCGATCGCCGCCTGGCTGATCCCGCCGAACGGGAACAGCTGCATTAGGCGCGTGACCCCGATCATGATCAGGTGGATTGAGGTCGACTCTAGGGGTTCGACGAAGCCGCTGGACAGGCCCAGCGCCACGACGTTCTTGTCCCAGGTCTTGCGACGGCGGCCGGTGCGATAGCGGATCAGGCGCGGGGAGATCAGGGTTTCGCCCTCGATCTCGCTGGTCAACATCGCCATCGCCTCGTCGTCCGACATGTGGTCGCTGCAGTAGACCAGGCCGTTACCCACGCGATGCTGCAGCGGGATCTTCCAGCGCCAACCGGCGCGGTGGGCGATGGCCCGGGTGTAGGGAACGGCAGGCTCGGTCGAGCGGGTCTGGACCGCCAGGGCGCTATTGGTCGGCAGCCAGTGGCTCCAGTCCTCATAGCCGGCCTTCAGGGTCTGCTCGATCAGCAGGCCCCGGAAGCCGGTGCAGTCGATGAAGAGGTCGCCCTCGACCACCTGGCCGGAGTCCATCACCAAAGCTTCGACGAAGCCGTCCGTCTCGCGCTGGCGGACGCTGGCGATCTTGCCCTCGATCCGGCGCGCGCCGTCGGCCTCGGCCATGCGGCGCAGGAATTGGCCGTAAAGACCCGCATCCAGATGGTAGGCGTAGTTCAGCGGGCTCTCTTCGCCCGTATAGAACCGCTGCCCCTCGGCCGCCTTGAGCTCGAAGCAGTAGTCGCCGAGATCGCCGCCAAAGCCCTGCGCCACAGCCTGAGGCGTTGAAGGTCCGGGCGGTTGGGATGGTCGACTCGCCGACGCCGACAGTGCCGATGTCCTCGGACTCCACCAGGGTGATGTCGAGCAGCGGGCCCAGCTGACGGGCCAGCGCGGCGGCGGCCATCCAGCCGGCGGTGCCGCCGCCAGCGATCACCACCTTGCGGATCGTTTGAGGTTCCATGGCGTCCCCTCCCCCTTGCCTATCGGTTCAGTCGGTCGAGCAGCCAGGCGCGCAAACGCCGGGCCTTGAGATCATCAAGCGGGCCCAGTGGCCCGCGCGCCGCCTCAGGCAGATGCGCGCCCGCTCGCTCAGCGGGGCCGAACACATAGTAGTCGAACAGGGCCTTCCAGCCCTGCTTTTCGAAATCAGGCCGGTCGCGCAGGCTAAGCAGGCCGTGCATCAGCGTGGTCATCGGCGTGTCCACATAGGCGGGCGTGCTGTTCCACCAGTAGTTCATCAGGACGTTGAACTCAGCCAACGCCTCGACTTGGTGCCACCACAGCGCCGGGTAGACGAGCACATCGCCCGGCTCCATCTCCGCGACCTGGGCGTTGGCCAGGGCCTCGCGAAACAGCGGATAACGGTCGAAGTCCGGAGACTGGAAGTCGACCATGCTGACCACCTGGCCGCCCGGCGTCGGCTCAAGCGGGCCAGGATAGAGGTTGGCGACCTGATCGGGCGGAAACAGCGTGAAACGCCGCCGGCCAACGGCGCAGACGGCGATGTTGTTGGACATGTCGTAATGGGCCGAGGCCACGGTGCGGTTGCCCAGCCAGATGCCGGCCATGGGTGTCTGAGGGCCGTAAACCTCCGGTCCCAGGCCCAGATCGTTCTCGGCCTTCAGACTGGGGAAATAGGCGTCCAAGTCGGTTGAACCGATATAGATCGAGGGAGCGTCCGCCTGGTCCTCGACCGCCTCGATCCGGCGCAGGAACTCGTCGAGCGGCGCGCGTTCGGCCCGGAAGTTCAAGCCCGTCAGCGTGTCGTCGTAGAAGAACCGGCCCTTGATCGCGGGGGCTCCGGTGTAGCCCACGACGCCGATGCCACGATCATGGCTTCGGATGTAGTCCCGAGCGACCTGGGGTGACCGAAGCCCGGCCTGAACGATGGGCCAGTCGCGCACGAGGCCCTTGAACAGCATCGGCGTTTGCCCTGCGAGAACGGCGTCGAACGGTATCTCGCCAGGCGTCGCCACCGTGGCTTCAAGCGTCCGTCGCGCCGTCAGCGCGGTCATGCCAGGCTGGCCCGGCGGCGGTTCTTTCGCGCGATCAAATCTTCGATATTGCCCATCGAAGAGACAATCCACTGTGCGGCGCGCAACAGGCCGGACTGATGCAGACGCTCGAGGGCCTCGCCACTCAGGGCGTTCAGGCGATCAGGCGCGATGGTGTAGACGTCCGGCACGGCGTAGCTCGTGCTGTCATCGAGCTTGATCTCGATATCGATCGGCTCGATCAGCGCGAACTGCTCAAAGGCCGCGAACATCGGGCCGGCGATCTCCAAGCCGTCGTGGATCTGGCCCAAGGTCTGGCTGACCGACTGCAGATACGGCGAGTTGCCTCCCGCCGACAGGAACAGCGGTTCGCCCTCGGCGCTGATGCGCGGATGATCGAGATCGACATGGATCATCGGACGGGGTTCGCCGCCCCGCTCGTCCCGCTGCAGAGCGATCGAGAAGGGGCCGCGGCGCTGTACGGCGGGAATGTAGCGCGCGTTCCAGCCGGTCTCGTCGAGGAAAAGGTTCTCGTCCCGATCTAGGCCCAGCAGCGCGACGGCTTGATAAGCGCCGGCCGCATCCTTGCGGATCAGGATGGGATACTCGCGCTGCGCCGCCTCGAACTCAGTCGGCAGCAGCAGGGTTTGGTTGACGCCGTCACCGAACGCCACGCCGTGGGCGGCGATCACCCGCAGATCGGCGTGATCGACATTATTGAGAAGCACTCGGTTCATGGACGCCT
>NCDQ01000340.1 GCA_002280275.1 Caulobacter vibrioides
ATCAGGATGATGCCCGAGGCGGCCAGCAACAGGGCCACGACCTGAAAGCCCTGCACCCGCTCGCGACTGATCCACATGGCCATGCCGATGGTGAAGAACACCTGGGTCTGCACCACCAGTGAGGCGAGGCCCGGCGAGATGTGGCCCTTCATCGCCATGAACAGCAGGCCAAACTGCCCCGCGCCAATCGCCACGCCATAGGCGGCCAGATTGCCCCACGACACGGCCGGTCGCTTGACGAAGAACGCCATCGGCAACAGCACCATCGAAAAGCGCAGGGTGGCGAACAGCAGCGGCGGCAGGTGGTCCAGCCCCACGCGGATGACCACGAAGTTGGTCCCCCACACCGCCACCACGGCCAGGGCCAAGAGGAAATGGCGCAAGGGCAGGGCGGCTTGGGGCATGGGCGCTCCATCGGCGGTGGTCGTCCTCCGATTGCGCTCCGCTCGGCGTGACGGCAACTGAAACATTGTCCCGATGACAATGCCGCCCGGCCTTCAGACCACCAGTGAGGCGGCGTTGCCCAGGTTGTGCATCAGCACTGGCAGCAGCAGGCTTCCGGTGCGCAGGCGCACCCAGACCGCGATCAGCGAGGGACCGGCGGTCAGGGCGAAGACCAGCGGCTCGAACGAGACCTCGCCCTTGGAGACGCCGAACGCATGCGCCAGTCCAAACAAGGCGCAGGACAGCGCCGCGCCCCAACTCCAGTCGACGTCCAGCAAGCGCACCCGGCCTGTGAAGGCACGGTCGAGCGCCAGCAGCAGGACGCCGCGATAGAACGCCTCTTCCTCCAGGCCCGGCATGGTCAGCTGGAAGGCCAGGGTCTCGATGTCAGCCGGGTCGTTCGGGAAGGCCAGGGCCAGGCCGACGAACAGCAGGGCATAGAGGCCGGCGACGACCAGTGGCCCCTTGAGATGGTCTTGTCGCCAGGTGAGGCCGCTCGCGCGCCAGCCCAGGACGGGCAAGGCGGCCAGGGCCAGGGTCGCGGCCAGGGCCGCCAGCTTGCCCTGCCAGTTCCAGTCGCCGCCGATGAGGTCTGGAACCAGACGATAGGCCCGGGTGAGCAGGGCGTCGTTGAGCAGCACCAGAGCCGCCGCGGCGAAAAGCCAACGGAACGAGACGGCGCCGCGTCCGCCCAAAAGCGCGATGGCGCCGCCAGCCAACAGAAACAGCGCCAGGATCGCGCCGATGCTCAACAAACCGTCCATGATCTCGCCTCGTAATCGGAGGGAGACGGCTTAGGGCGGCGGCGGACCGGGCGCTCCTCAGAACACGGCCGGGCGTTCCTCAGGAGTCGGCGCGTGTCGGAAGGTGCTGGGTGGACGCCCCTCCACGGCCTGGAAGGCGCGATTGAACGAGGCCAGCGAGGCAAAGCCGCTGTCGAGCGCGATGGCGATCAGCTTGTCTTCAGCGCGCGCGGGATCGGCGAGCAGCTGCTTGGCCTCGGCCACCCGACAGGCGTTGATGAAGGCGCGAAAGTGATCGTGTCCGAGGCGATGGTTGATCAGGCGCCGCACCGTGCGTTCCGGCGCGCCCATGCGGCGCACGACGTCGGCGAAATCGAGATCCGGCGCCAGGTGGATCTTCTCGTCCTCGACCAGCACGCGCAGGCGCTCGACCAGGCGAGCCTCGTCGCCTTGGGCCGGAGTGAGGCTTTGCGCCCGCGCGCTTGGGCTAGCCGGCGCGGGGACCGGCAACAACCGCAGGGCCAGCCACGCAGAGAAGGCCAGGAAGGCCGCGTTCTGAAGGATCGTGAAGCCATGCGGGCCCCAGTCCAGCCCCATGACCAGGTCGACCAGAAAGTCCGCCCCGAGCTGACCGGCCAGCAGCACCACCACGATCAGGCGCGCACGGCGGCTCTCGTCCACCAGATCGCCCGCGCGGTCGCGGACCAGGCGCCAGGCCAGATAGGCCAGCATCGAGACACCCAGCGCGATAAGCGCCCACGACAATCCGCGACTTTCCAGATCGGGCCCAAAGAGCCCCCGATCGGCGCTGGCGATGATCAGCCAGGCCAGGCCCGCGACGAGAACGGCGCCGCGCGGCCGAAACAGCGGATCGAAGCTGGCCAGACAGAACCACCACAGGAAGACGGCGGCGTAGCCGGCGATCAGGGCCCCCACCGTTCCGAGCGGGCCGCTCAATCGCAGAGTCGGTTCAGGCGTATTGCCGGCGAGGAAACCGACCAGGCACACCGCCATGGGGGCGAAGTAGATCGCGACGCGCCGCGTCCTGGGGTCACGCGCCAAGAGGATCGCCAACAGCAGCAGCAGGGTGGCGCCGGCGACCCGAACGATCACATCGAGCTGGCTGATATCCATGGGGCTCCAGAATGCGGCTCAGGCGCGGGTCTAGCACGAACCTCTTTGTCGAGCCTCCGATCCCGCCAAGACCGCTCCGCCGTGGCGAACGTTTGTTTGACGGGCGTTCGGCCGCCGCCTAGCTTCCCGGCAACGATCAAGGGAGGCCCGCATGGCCTGGGATTTTATTGTCGCCAAGAGCGACCTGCGCCGCACTGAATTCCAGGACGTCCCGTCGTCGCCGCTGGCCGATGGCCAAGTGCGTCTGGCGATCGAAAGCTTCGCCCTGACGGCCAACAACATCACCTACGCCGTGTTCGGCGAAATGATGAAGTACTGGGACTTCTTCCCGGCCGCCGAGGGCTTTGGCCGCGTGCCGGTCTGGGGTTTCGCCCGGGTCGAGGCCAGTAACCACCCCGGCGTCGCGGTCGGCCAGCGGTTCTATGGCTACTGTCCGATGTCGACCCACCTGACCGTGACGCCCAAGGTCGGCAAGGCCGGCTTCGCCGACGTCGCGCCGCACCGCCAGCACCTGGCGGCGGTCTATAACCAGTACATGGCGGTAGGCGGGGAGAGCCCCCTGGAGGCGCATACGGCGCTGCTGCAGCCCTTGTTCATCACCTCGTTCCTGATCGACGACCAACTGGACGAGGCGGGCTTCCACGGCGCGAAGAGCGTGATCCTGTCCAGCGCCTCGTCCAAGACCGCCATCGCCCTGGCGGCGCTGTTGAAACAGCGCGGCGGCGTCAAGGTGGTCGGCCTGACCTCACCGCGCAACAAGGCCTTCGTCGAAGGTCTGGGTTTCTACATTTCGCCGGCGACTCGGCGGTGCTGGCGGCGGTGCACAACCGCTTCGCCGACGACCTGAAGGCCTCGATCCTGGTTGGCGGCACCCACTGGGAGGCGCCGCGCGCCCAGGTCGCCCTGCCGGGGCCGCAGCCGGCCTTCTTCTTCGCGCCCGACCGGGTGGCCAAGCGCCGCCAGGACTGGCCGGGCGGCGAGTTCGACCAGCGCTACGGCGCGGCCTGGGCTCCGTTCGTGGCCGACGCGCCGCGCTGGCTGAAGGTCGAGGAAGGCCAGGGCCAGGACGCCATGCGCGCGGCCTATCTGGCCCAGGTGGACGGCGGGACCGCGCCAGACGTCGGCGTGGTCCTGCGGCCCTAGAGCCAGGGGCTTTAAGCCCCCAGCGCGTACGGCCCGCCCTTGTCGAGCGCGGTCTTCCAGGCCGGACGGGCGTGCATGCGGCCGATCCAGGCGGCCATGTTCGGGTAGTCGGCCAGCTTGCCCATGGCCTTGGCGACCTCGGGCACGAAGCTCATCTGGATGTCGGCGCCGGTCAGGGCTTCGCCGACGAAGTAGTCGCGGCCCGCCAGGCTCTGGTCGACATACGCCAGGTGGTTGGCGATCTCGGACTGGATGCGCGGATGCAGCGGCGCACCGGCCTCGCCCAGGCGTCCGACATACATGTTGAGCATCAGCGGCAGCATGGCCGAGCCTTCGGCGTAGTGCAGCCACTGCTGGTAGCGATCGTAGTCGGCGCTGGCCGCGTCCGGGGCCAGGCGGCCGCCGCCGTGGCGGCGGATCACGTAGTCGATGATCGCGCCGGACTCGATGACCACCAGCTCACCGTCCTGGATCACCGGTGACTTGCCCAGCGGGTGGACGTCCGTCAGCGACGGCGGGGCCAGGCGCGTCTTGGCGTCGCGCGTGTGCTGGACGATCTCGTAGGGGAGGGAAAGCTCCTCCAGCAGCCAGAGGATCCGCTGCGAGCGCGACTCGTTGAGGTGGTGAACCTTGATCATCTGTCTCCCCAATTTCCCACATTATGTTGCGGTGCGGCATTGCTCGCAGGTGCGAAAGGAGCCACAGTAAAAGAAAACAACTGTTTGGGCGCGGGGAGCAAGCCATGACCGACACGGTCGCCGACAAGACCAACGAGACCCTCATCCTGCCGGGCCTGACGGGCCTGTTGCGCGAGGCCGCCGATGCGGCGGGTCTGTTCGTGGCCGAGGCCAAGCCGGCCGTGCTGGCGCATATCGCGCCGGGCGGCGGGAAGGTCGATCGCAAGCTCGCCGACGTCCACCAGCACCGCGTCCACGGCTATGGCTGGTACGCCGCCTACGCCGAGCTGATGAACCAGGTCGCCGGCTGGGCCGAGCGTTTAGAAGCCGAAGGCCGCTTTGGCGAGATCGAGGCCCTGCTGGCCCAGCTCCTGTTCTCCGAATACTGCGCCCAGCTGGTCGGCGGCGTGCCGATGAATCAGGGCGAGATCGTCCGACCCGCCCACCTCGTCGAAGATCGCGCGGTGCTGAACCGCCTCTATTCCGACGGCCTGATGAAGCTGATGGTCGAGGGCGGGACCCAGGCTGTGAAGGCCCGCATCGCCCAGCGCCTGGCCGAGGCGCGCGGCCGTTCGACACTGGAACAGACCGGCCTCGACGAGACGTTCGAGATGATCCGCGACCAGTTCCACGCCTTCGCCGAGGAAAAGGTCACGCCCTTCGCCCACGAATGGCACCTGAAGGACGAGCTGATCCCGCTGGAGCTGGTCCAGGAACTGGGCGAGCTGGGCGTGTTCGGCCTGACCATCCCCGAAGCGTTCGG
>NCDQ01000341.1 GCA_002280275.1 Caulobacter vibrioides
GCGATGATCGCCCGCATCGCCCCCGTCAGCCGCGAAATGATCCTGAACTTCATCGCCGAGCGCGTTCTGGGCCTGCCCAAGAGCTACTAGCGACAAGGAATGGCCGGGCCGCAAGGAAGGTTTGCGGCCCGGCCTCCGCTTCAGCGCCGAAGGCAGGGCGTCTGCGTGACGGGGCTGTCAGGCGCCCGCGTTGAAGCGGATGGGGATTCGAACCGTCGCGCCGTCGACCGGTTCGCCGTTCTCGGTCTGCGGCTTCATCTTGAAGAACCGAGATATCTTCAGGGCGGCGCTCCCGAAGCCCTCGTCCGCCGGCGACTCCGCCACAACCACACAATCGCGCACCGTTCCGTTGAGCGCGACGGTGCAGCTTAGGGTCGCTTGGCCCGAGAGCCCCCGGCGCTGAGCGCTTTCGGGGTAGTAGCGGGCCATCTCGTCGGCCGAGGGGATCCGCTGCCAGTTGGCGCGCATGATCACCTTGGGCGGCGGCAGCGGCGGTGAGGGCAGGGGTGACGCTGTGGGAGCCAGGGTCGTGATCGGGCCCGCAACCGCTGGCCCCTCTGGAACGATCCTGGGATCGACGAGGAGCGGCGGCGGAGTGTCGAACGGCGTGGGAACTGGAATGTGCAGCTTCGGCGCGCTCACCGTCGGCGGCGGCTTGTCTGTCGGCGGCGGCGGGGGAGGCGGCTTCGGGGCGACGGACACGGTTTCGACGATGAAACCGGTATCCGGCGCCATAGGCGGCATCGGCTGCGTCCACTTCTGGTAGGCGAGGTATCCGATCAGCGCGATGTGCAGCGCGCCGGACACGCCCAGTCCGATCAGCAGCACCTTGGCGGGTTTGCGCGGCGCGTCATCCAGTCCCGGGATGCCTGAGCCGTTGGGGTGCAGAGCCAGAGCCATGTCGACCTCTCAATGGAAATTACGACTGTAAGAAAAGGTCAGCACGGCGCGGCGCTGCTGTAAATTGACAATCGTAATCCTTTGGTCGATTTTTCTTACAAGCGTAAGTTCTTGGCTGGGCGCGCGCTCTCGTCGCACCCGCCGATCAACGTGGTTAATCGTGGATTAACCATGATCGGCGACTCCTGGGGTCATGCCCGCCGTCAACTCCCTCCGCAACGTCGTCGAGTCGGCGATCCAGCGCGCGTCGAACGCGACGGGGGTCGACTTCACGTTCCTGATGGGCACGGCGAAGCGCGAGAGCGGTTTCAATCCCGGCGCCAAGGCCAGGACATCATCGGCGTCGGGTCTTTTCCAGTTCGTCGACCAGACCTGGCTGGCTACGCTCAAGAAGCACGGCTCAAAGTACGGTTACGCCCGCTACGCCGACCTGATCAGCCAAGGGGCTGACGGACGCTACCGGGTCGATGGTGATGAGGCGCGAAAGGCGGTTCTGGGCCTGAAGATGGATCCGCATGCCGCCTCGCTGATGGCCGGCGAGCTGGCGTCGGATCACGCGTCCTACCTGCGCGGCCGCGTTGGGCGCACGCCCACGGCTGGAGAGCTCTACGCCGCGCACTTCTTGGGACCGCAAGGCTCGGCGCGCCTGATCCAGGCTGTTTCGGTCTCGCCCACCGCCAACGCCGCGGCGATGTTCCCAGAAGCCGCCCAGGCCAACCGCTCGATCTTCTACCGCGACGGGCGTCCCGCGACTGTGGGTGAGCTCTACGCCAACCTGACCAAGACCGGCGGCGCCACCCGCGTGACCGATCCCGCTCAGGGGCGCAACACATCTGGCGATCAAGGCTTCATCCAATACGCCAGCGGACGGCGATTGGAGCGCATTCGCCAGCAAGAGGCGGTCGTGGACCTGATCCTGCGTGGTTCGCAGGATATTGGCAGCCCGTTTGGGGACTCCAACGGGTCCGGCATGGGCGCCGGTCAGCGCCTGGCCAGTTCGATGTTCTCGGCCGAGATGCTTCGGGTGCTGGCCGAGGCCAATGACAAGGTCAAGCAGCGCTGACTTTAGTCAAAGCGGCGACCTGATCTTCGGACCAGCCCAGCTCTCGGAACACCGCCGCCGTATCCGCGCCCAGCTTGGGGGCCGGGCCGCGTGGGCCGTCCTGCGCGCCTGGGAAGCGCGCCGGCGCCGCCGGAGCCTTGAACGTTCCGCCTGCGCCATCCGGGGTGTCGACAAAACATCCCGCCGCCTCGGCCTGAACGTCCAGCGCCAATTCACGCGGGGTCTGGTAGGGCGCCCAGGTGATGTCGCCAGCGTCCAGCGCGGCGGCGGCGGCGTCATAGGTCATGGCGCCGAACGCCTCGTCCAGAATATCGACCAGAGCCTGCCCGTGTTCCCGCCGCGCCTTGGCGGAACCAAAGCGGGGGTCATCGACCAGTTCCGGCCTTCCGGCGGCGGCGGCGATCCGCGGCCAGTCGACGGAGCCTTGCCGAGGCAGCAAGCAGATCCAGCGGCCGTCGGCGGTCATGTAGAAGTTGGCCAGCGGCTGCACCGCCTCGCGGCGTCCTCGCGTCGAGGCCAGTTTCCCAAAGCGCAGCTGGATCGCCATGTCCGACCCGATCGCATAGACGCCCGTGCGCAGCAGCGAGGTCTCGACGAGGCGGCCGACGCCCGTGCGCGTACGCTCGTGAACCGCCGCCAGGATCGCGGATACGGTCGCCAGGGAGGTCACATGGTCGCCCATGCCTGTCCGGATCGGGAAGGGTTCAGCCCCCTTGGGCGCGGTGATCGCGCCGACACCCGCGCGCGACCAGAAGGCCGCGACGTCCATGCCCGGCTTGTCCGCGTCGGGTCCTGTCAGGCCATAGCCCGATAGGCTGCAGTAGATCAGGCGCGGATTGACGGCCTTGAGCGCTTCATAGTCCAGACCCGCCCGGGCCAGCGCCGCCGGCCGTACATTGGTGAGGAAGATATCAGCGGTGGCCACCAGCGCCTTCAGCGCCTCCCGGCCCAGGTCGCTGCGGATATCCAGCACGACGGCCCGCTTGCCGCGATTATCGAGTTCGAAAACCGGGTTGGCGTCCTGGTCCGAGCCGATGGTGTCGAAGAACCGCCGCATCGGCACCGCGGTGGTGAACCTCGACGATGCCTACGGGCCGAAGGTTGCCGAGGCGGCGCTGCGGGCCGGGCTGAAGCTGATCTTCCAGCATCGCACCCTCCCTTATTTTATCGTTGCCGGGGAGGATGGGCGAGGGCGCTCGCCGAGGGAAGGCTTACCCTACGGTACGTGAGGTCAGGCGGCCGCCTTGGCGGGATCGCTGCGGTCCAGGGCGGCGGCGTCGGCGAGGGCGCGCGCCACGCCAGCCACGCTGACCGGCTTGCGCAGGATGATATCGGCCCCCGCTTCCAGGAACTCGGCGGCCTCTTCGGCCTCGCCGTCGATGATCGCGACGATCGGAGTCAACCGGTTGGGTCCCTCGCCCTGGCGCAAGGTCGCCGCAGCCGAAGGCCCGTCCATCACCGGCATGCGGTGATCCAGCATCAGCAGATCGAACTCGGCGATCTTGGCGAGGTCGGCCGCCCGGCGTCCGTTCTGAGCGTGCACGA
Source organism: Caulobacter vibrioides (assembly GCA_002280275.1). GTDB lineage: Bacteria > Pseudomonadota > Alphaproteobacteria > Caulobacterales > Caulobacteraceae > Caulobacter > Caulobacter vibrioides_A. The sequence continues at coordinate 3,509 of NCDQ01000341.1, forward strand.
CCTTATGGCCAAGCTGTTCCAAGACAGCGCGCAGCATGGCCGCGTTCAACGCATCATCCTCGGCGATCAAGACGCGCAGCGCCCGCGGCGCCCCTGGGGCTTCCATCTTGACGGTGTCGAGCTCTTCCTCAAGCTCGCTTTGGGCGGTCGGATCGAACGGCAGCGTCAGGGTGAAGCAACTGCCCACGCCAACCGCGCTGCGGGCGTCTAGCGCGCCGCCCATCAGGCGGGCCAGTTGACGGGCCAACGACAGTCCAAGGCCAGCGCCGTTCACCCCGGCGCCGGTGCGTTCGACGCGGCGGAAGGGTTCGAAGGCCTGCTCCATCTCTTCGCTGGAGAGGCCCGGACCAGTGTCGGCCACCTCGATCGCGATGAGCTCGCCGCGAACCTCCAGTCGCACTTCGACCCGGCCGCGCACGGTGTACTTGATCGCGTTCCCCAGCAGATTCGAGACGACCTGCCGAGTGCGCAACGCGTCCGCGATCACCGCGCCCCTGGCGGGCCCGCGCAGAAGCGGATCGATGTGCACCGACAACTCCAAGCCCTTGGTCGCGGCATGCGGCCTGTCCAGAAGTGTCAGGTCCTGCACGAGGCGGACGGGATCGAAGGGGCGGGTGTCGACCTGCAGTCGGCCGGATTCAGCGGTCTCAGAGTCCAGCGTCGCGTTGAGTACGGCGATCAGGTCCTGGGCCGCGTCGAGCGCGGCATTGAGCTGCTCGCGCGAGGGGGCGGCTCGACCGCCTCGCCCGGCGGCGGCGGCCAGGACGTGCGTGACGCCGGTGAGCCCGTTGCGAATTTCATGGCTCAGCGTGGCGACGATATCGGACTTTGATCGCGCCGTGCGCTCGGCCTCCTCCAGAACCCGGAGGCGCTCGTCGACGAGTTGCTCGTGCGCAATCGCCAGGTCGTGCTGGCGGCGGAACATGCGGTTGAGGATCAGCGCCAAGGTCATGGCCAGCGCCGTCGCCCCGAAGGTCAACTCGCCGGCCAGGCGGCTGTCGGTATGGGAGAACTGCGCCACCAGCGGGCCAGCGGCGGCCAGCGGCGCGATGATCAAGAGGCCCGGCAAATAGGGCGCGGCGAAGAACGTGCACAGGACGGCCCCGGCGGTGGCGAGC
>NCDQ01000022.1 GCA_002280275.1 Caulobacter vibrioides
TGGTTTAGATAGGCCTCGTAGTACCCCTTGTGCGAAGCGCCCACGATGGTCAGCAGCCGCATGCCCGGATGCTGTCCCAGCACGTCGCGGATATTGGCGACCATGCGCAGATTGCGAGTCTCCCAATAGCCGACGTAGCGGCGACCAAACCCTTGTGGCGACGGGTCGGCGAGCGCCGCGCCGAAGTCTCCGTTGTAGGCCATCATCTGAGCCTGCGCGCTGTTGTAGGCGCGATAGAGGTTCAGGACGCCGTCGGGCTTGCTCAGGTCCGCCGTCAGCGCCTGATCCTGGGCGCGACGGGCGTGGGAGACGGGGTTGTCCCACGCCGTGATGATCGCGGTCTCGAAGGCCTTCAGCTCGGCGGCGTCCGTCGGCTCCGGCCAATCGGCCGAGTGGTCGTCAACGCTCCACAGGCGCTCATGGCCGAGGCGCGCGGCCAGGACAGCCGCGATCTGGTCGGTCTCGTTGCGACGAACTCTGCGCTTCTCCAGGATCTCGACCAGGGCGTCCGTGAGGCCGTCGGCCGCTTTGCGCTCGGCTTCGGGCAGCCGCAGCCACTGCACTAGGGCCGAGCCTCGCTCGCCGGCCGCCAGAAACACCGCCGCCAGACGACGGCGCTGCGCCGCCGTCGGCGCGGCGGGCCAGGCGGCCAACAGACGCTCGGCCTCAGCATTGGCGGCTGGCACGTCCAGGCCCAGCGCTGCGCCGGCCACGGAGGGATCAGCGCAATAGGTCTTGACGGTCTCGGCGTAGCGGCTGGGGTAGCGACGCAGGGCGTCGCACTGAATGCCCGACAGGTCTTCGGTGGCGACGCCCTGCGGCTTCCAGGCCGCCAGACGGTCGAGCAGCGGCGCCAGCAGGCCCATGTCGAAGGTCTTGGGGAGGCCCGAGAGGTGGGTGGTGCCAAGGACCATGACCTCATTGGCCTTGCGCCCCGGCGGCCCCTTCAGGGTCTCGGGATGAAAGCTGGGGCGGTAGTCCTGCGCCTGGGCTGCGCCGACGGCCAGGGACAGGGTCGCCATGCTGGCGATGAGTAGGCGGAATTGGAGACGCACGGCGGAACCTCTCGAACGGGTGTCGAGCTGGTAGAGGCTCAGAGACTCCCCAACAGAGGCGCCTGAATTTAATTTAATGGCCCCGGCGCCGATCACATGCCTCGGCCCGTCGGGGTCTTGTGACGCTCTACCCCAGGATCTTGGCCAAGGCGTCGACAACGCGCTCGACATCGCCGTCCGCCATCGCCGGATACAGCGGCAGGGTCAGACAGCGGGCGTACCAGGCGTCCGCGCCGGGCAGATCGGCGACGCGATAGCGCTGGGCGTAGTAGGGCTGCCGGTGAACCGGAATGTAATGGACCTGGGTCCCGACGCCCTGGCTCTTGAGACTCTCGACAACGGTGCGCCGCGAGATTCCCTCGGCCTCGAAATCGATCAGCACGGTCAACAGGTGCAGCGCAGCGTCCGAGTGGTCGGGGCTGGTCGCCAGCCGGACGCGCGGCGCGCGCTCTGGCAGCAGACGCGCATAGAGCGCCGTCAGTTCGCGACGTCGCGCGACGAACTGGTCCAGCTTCGCAAGCTGCGACAGGCCCAGCGCGCAGAGCACGTCGGGGATCCGGTAGTTGAAGCCCAGCTCCGGCATTTCGTACCACCACGGATCGCCGCCCACCGTGCGCACCATGCCGTGCGAGCGAAGCAGGCGCGCCTTCGCCGCCAGCGCCGGATCGTTGGTGGTCAGCATGCCGCCCTCGCCGGTGGCGAGCGTCTTGACCGGATGAAACGAAAAACTGGCGAAGCTGGAATAGGCGCCGTCGCCGACTGGGTGTTTGACGCCGTCGAAGGTCGCGATAGAGCCCAGAGCGTGCGGGGCGTCCTCGACCAGCACCGCGCCCGAGGCGCTGGCCATGGCCTTGAGCGCCGGCAGATCGCAGACATCGCCGCGCAGGTGCACAGGCAGCACCGCCTTTACGCGCTTGTCGCGCGCGCCGGCCAGGGCCTTGGCGAGGGTGTCTGGCGTCATCAGGCCGCTGTCGGGATCAACGTCGGCGAACACCACCTCGGCCCCGGCCCCGACATAGCGGGCGCAGTTGGCGGTGGCCAGGAAGGTGACGGACGGCGCAACGCAGACGTCGCCTTCGCCGATCCCCAGCGCCATCATCGCCAGATGCAGGGTTGCGGTGCCGTTGGAGACGGCGATGGCGTGGTTCGCCCCGACCTTTTCCGCAAAGGCGGCCTCGAAGGCCTCGACCGTGGGCCCGGTCGTCAGGAAGTCCCCGCGCAGGGCCTCCGCCACGGCGGCGATGTCGTCGTCCTCGATCGTCTGTCGGCCGTAGGGGAGGAAACCGCTCATCGGGCGGCCTTCTCCTCCAGCATGGCCAGCAGGCCCTCGGGGCTGAGCCAGTCGTGGTTGTTGTCGCTGCTGTAGGAGAAGTCCTCGACAACCGGCGTGGCGCCGTCCGAGGCCGCATAGGGCTCGCGGCCAAACTCCGCGAAGTTCGGCTCGATGGCGTAGCGGTCGTCAAACTCGACGGTCGAGCGGGCGTCGTCGACGCTGATCATGATCTCGTGCAGCTTCTCGCCTGGGCGGATGCCGATGACCTTCATCGCAGCCGTCGGCGACATCGCCTTGACGAGGTCGGGCATCGCCATCGAGGGGATCTTGGGCACGAAGATCTCGCCGCCGCGCATCATGGTCAGCGACGATAGCACGAAGTCGACGCCCTCGTTCAGCGTGATCCAGAAGCGGGTCATGCGCGGATCGGTGACCGGCAGCTCGGTCGCGCCCTGGCTCAGCAGGCGGCGGTACAGCGGCACCACGCTGCCGCGCGAGCCCACGACATTGCCGTAGCGCACGACGCAGAACCGCGTGCCGATGTCGCCCGACAGGTTGTTGGCCGCCACGAACGTCTTGTCCGAGGCCAGCTTGGTCGCGCCGTAAAGGTTCGTCGGATTGCAGGCCTTGTCGGTCGAGAGGGCGACCACCTGCTTCACCGCATTGGCGAGACTGGCCCATACCACGTTCTCGGCGCCCAGTACGTTGGTGTGGATGCATTCGGACGGATTGTACTCGGCCGCAGGCACCTGCTTGAGCGCCGCGGCGTGGATGACGATGTCGACACCGCGAAGGGCCAGGGTCAGGCGTTCGCGGTCGCGCACGTCGCCGAGGAAGAAGCGCATCTTGGCGACGGTCGCCTCGTCGAACTGTTCGCGCAGCTCGATCTGCATGTCGCTCTGCTTCAATTCGTCGCGGGAGTAGACGATGACCTTCCGGGGGTCATAGCGGCGGAGCACGGTTTCGATGAAGCGCCGCCCGAAAGAGCCGGTGCCGCCGGTGACCAGGATCACCTTGCCGTCCAGATCGAGGGATTTGGGAGAAAAACGACCCAAGTTCAGCCTCCTGCGACGCTGCCAGCGGCCTTCAGGGCGCGCGGGCGCAGCGACGAATCGTGGTTAACGCCCCTTGATGCGCCCGCAGACGTAAAGAGGACGTCAACCACGTCGCGCTAGAAGGCGATATGCGCCGACATCGCCTCCAGTCCCTCGCTCTGATGGCCGTCCTGTCCACGGCTCCCCTGCTCGCGCCCACGCCGGCCTTTGCCGGCAAGCCCAAGGAGGAGAAAAAGGAGCAGGTCACCTACTTCGCGCTAGCGCCAATCAACGCGATCGTCCTGCGCCGCGACGGCCGCCGCGGGGTGATGACGGTCGAGACGGGCCTGGAGATCAAGGACGCCAAGCTGATGGAGCGGGCCCAGGCCTCGACGCCCCGCCTTCGCGCGGCCTTCGCCCAGACCCTGATGGTCTACGCCGCCGGGCTGCGCGGCGGCGCGCCGCCGGACATCGATCATATGGTCCGCGAGTTGCAGAAGACCGCCGACCAGGTGCTGGGCAAGCCGGGCTCGAAGGTTCTGATGACCTCGGCGATGGTCAACTAGGTCTTGGCCTTGCGGCGCGCGCGAAAGAAGCCGCGCAACAGATCCGCGCTCTCGTCGGCCAGGACGCCGCCTGTCACCTCCGGCCGCCAGTGACACGTGGGCTGAGCAAAGAACTTCGGACCATGCACCACGGCGCCGCCCTTGGGGTCATCGGCGCCGAACACCACCCGCCCGATCCGCGCATGGCTGATCGCCCCGGCGCACATGGCGCAGGGCTCCAGGGTCACCACCAGCGTCAGGTCCGTCAGCCGGTAGTTGCCAAGCTTGGCCGCTGCGGCCCGCATGGCGGCGATCTCGGCGTGGGCGGTGGGGTCATGGGCCGCAATCGGGCCGTTGCCAGCGGTCGCGATCACCTCGCCCGTGCGGGGATCGAGGATCACCGCCCCGACCGGCGTCTCGCCCGCCTCGGCCGCAGCGCGCGCGGCGTCGAGCGCGAGCCGCATCATGCGGTGGTCTTGATCCTCACTGCCATCAGTGCGCATTAGAAACCGAAAGCCCATCGAGAGATGCGCCCAGCCCAAGAAGGACGCGCCATGACCAAACCCCACGATCCCCTGTACGAGCCTCACCTTGACGGTCAAGACGGAGATCTCGACGGTGGGCCCGGCGAGCGGGTCGCCAAGGCCCTGGCGCGTGCGGGCGTGGCCTCGCGACGCGAGGTCGAGCGACTGATCGAGGCCGGCCGCGTCGCGATCAACGGCAAGGTGCTGACGACCCCGGCGGTCAAGGTCGCGCCGGGCGACTTTCTGACCGTCGACGGCCAGCTGGTGGCCGAGCGCGAGCCGACGCGGATCTTCCGCTACCACAAGCCCACCGGCCTGATGACCACCCACAACGATCCCAAGGGCCGCCCGACCGTGTTCGGCGCGCTGCCCAAGGATCTGCCCCGCTTGATCTCGGTGGGTCGCCTGGATTTGAACTCCGAAGGCCTCTTGCTGCTGACCAATGACGGTGAGCTGTCGCGCGCGCTGGAGACGCCCAGCAACGCCTGGGTCCGCCGCTACCGCGCCCGGGCTTTTGGCGACACAACCCAGGCCAAGCTCGACAAGCTGAAGGACGGCGTCACCATCGAGGGCGTCACGTACGGCGCGATCGAGGCCAAGCTCGACAAGGCCCACGAAAAGGCCGGCGGCGGCAAGAACGTGTGGATCACGGTCAGCCTGTCGGAAGGCAAGAACCGCGAAGTCCGCAAGGTGCTGGAGTCGATCGGCCTGAAGGTCAATCGCCTGATCCGCTTGTCCTATGGCCCGTTCGCGTTGGGAACCCTGGCGGCCGGTCAGATCGAGGAGGTCGGCCCCCGCGTCATCCGCGAGTTGCTCGAAGGCGTTGTCTCGCCTGAGAACATGCCGACCGGCGATCGGCCCAAGTTCGCGGGGATCGCCAACCCCACCAAGGCGCCGGGCACCGAGGGCGGCGGCGAGTTGCAACGTCGCGGCGCGCCGCGCGCCGACCGGGCGGTGGTGCTGGACGCGCCGGAGAAGCCCGAAAAGCCCGTCTACAAGCCCGGCTGGGCTAAGCCGAAGAAAAAGGCCTCGCCGCATGGTCCGGCCAAGGGGGCTGGAAAGGGTCCGGCGAAGGGCCCCGCCAAGACCAAGCGTCCAGCCAAGTCGATCGAGAGCAAGTTCATCGACATCGGCAAGCCCGCCGCGCGCGGTAAGCCCGCCACGCCCCGTCCGGGCGCAAAGCCGGCCGAAGGAGCCGCGCGTCGTCTGTCAGAGCGACCCGGCAAGCCCTCGGCGCGTCCGGGCCCGTCGCGCGGCCCCAAACGCTGATCAGGCGGTGGCTGGGGCGGACAGGCCGGTCCAGCGCCGCAGGGCGGGCCAGCGCATCCAGAGCTCTGCGATCCCGATGAAGCCGGCCAGCATCACCACCGCGCTGGCGACCAATCCAGGCTGAAACGCGCGCGCGGCGTCAGGCTGCAAGGTGATCGGGCGCAGCAGCAACACGATGGCGACATTGTTGGCCGCGTGGACGCCGACGCCCAGCTCGATGCCGCCCAGGCGCAGCGCCATCCAGGTCAGACCCGCCCCCATGGCCGCGCGGAACAGGAAGGCGTCGAGATTGGGATCCAGGTGAATGGCGGCGAAGAGAACGCCGTTCAGCACCATCAAGGCGATCGGGTTTCGGATATAGGCCGCGCTCTGCTTCAGCAGCCAGCCGCGAAACACCAACTCCTCGGCGGCCGAGGCCAGGATCAGCAGGGCGATGGCGATGATCGCGTAAAGCGACCGCCCGACCAGGTTGGGTGAGACCTGCAAGACGACCGGCTCGCGGACTTGGCCGGTGATCCCGGCGACGCCGCTGATGGCCACCGCCATCACGACGCCGAACAGCACCAGCCCGCCCAGCATCAACCGCCAACGCAGCGGTTGTCCGTCATTGACGTAGTGCCGGAACGGTCGCTTGTGAACCGCGCCGGCGGCCATGACAAAGCCCGTCGCCGCGCCGAGATTGAGGCCCGCCAATGCGGCGAGAATGAAGAGCGACTGACGTCCCGAAAGGTTCGCTTGCTCGGTCCCAGAGAAGACTTGGAACAAGTCCGTCGCGGCGGCGGCTCCGTCCAGCCCGCTGACGATCAGCATGAAGACCAAGATTGCGGCCAGCACGCCAAGCAGGCCCGTCACGGCGCCCGTCAGGATTCCGACCGGGATGACCAGCGCGGTCCGCCGCGGGTCACGGTCCAGGGGCGACAGGTCGGCCAGGAAGCGCGAACGCCTCACGGTCTCCATTAGCTCGCCCATCTGTCCTATCCGCCCGATCTCGTCCGGTAGCGACTAAGACGGGGCGACCGCGATCTTGTAAAGCGCCCGCTTGCCGCGCGGCGCGGACGGCGGCACACATCCGGTTACGACTTGTAAGGGGGCGGACATGAGCGAGCAGGATTCGAGGCCGGGGCGCCAGCGCCATGCGATCGCCCGCTCGGCTTGGGAAAAGGCCTGATGCGAATCGTCTCCGGCCAATTTCGCGGCAAGGCCATCGCCGCCCCGCCCGGCGACGCGACGCGCCCGACCTCCGACCGCGCCCGCCAGGCGGTGTTCAACATCCTGGAGCACGCCGCCTGGGCCCCCGAGCTGCACGGCGCGCGGGTGATCGACGTGTTCGCCGGCTCTGGCGCCCTGGGCCTGGAAGCCCTGTCGCGCGGCGCCGCCTTCTGTCTGTTCGTGGAGACCGACGACGCCGCGCGCGGCGCCATCCGCGAGAACATCGACGCGATGCACCTGTTCGGGGTGACCCGCGTCCATCGTCGCGACGCGACCGATCTTGGTCCCCGTCCCGCCAGCGCGGGCGAGCCGTTCGACATCGTCTTCCTCGATCCGCCGTACGCCAAGGGTCTTGGCGAGAAGGCCGTTACCGAACTGCGCACGCACGGCTGGTTGGCCCCCGGCGCGATCCTGATGTTCGAACGGGGACGCGGCGAGGTCGATCCGACGCTGGACGGCTTCGAGCAGATCGACGCGCGCGACTATGGCGCCGCGCGCGTCCTGTTCTTCAAGCTGACGCACTAAGAGCGCGCCATCCCGGAAGCCTCTGAGAGGCTGTCCGGGATCCAGAGGCCAGGAAGATCACCAGGCCTTGGCGCCGACCCGGTTGTCGAGTTGGGCGCGAAGGTTGGCGAGACCCAGCCGGGTGATCCGGTAGGGGCCGCTCTCCTGGCTGGCGATCAGACGCTTGCGCTTCAGCGACTGAAACACCGCGACCGTGCAGTCGGTCAGCGCCCAACCATCGCGGTTGATGCACGCGGCCGACACGATGCGGCCCTGCTCGTCACGTTCGAGTTCGATGCGGCCGCCTTGGGCCAGCGCGTGCAGCGTGCGTTGCTGCGGCTTTGAGATGTTCAAGGGATTGTCCGAGAGATCGAGGCGTACGATCGCGCTTCCACCAGGCGGGAAACGCGGGCGGAGCGGGCCTAGCGACTTTCGAACCAAGGTTCGGAGCCTGTTAGGCCCGGACCTCGCGCACAATCTCGGACATGAACCACACAGGATCAGCTTCTGGCGACAGCATGGTGCAAGACCTGCGGAACCTCAAGATGATCGAGTCTTCAGGGCCATAAGCTCTTGCTCGAGCCCTTTCCGGTCTGACCAAGCCCGTCAGAGCGGAGAATGCTAAGACAGGCGACGCGCGATCAGCCGACAATGCTTGTGAGACGTCGCCACTTCACCGATCAGGCGGAGTAGAGATTCGCCGATACATAAATATGTCCAAATCTTGTTTGAAGAGTTAAGATGACATTCCCGTAATGCTGTCCAATATGTAATGTACATTTCGACCTTGTAACTTGAGGTGAGCGGGCGCGACGTCCAGACCTGTCGTCACTGAGGGGAACCAGTGATGACCAAGACCATGCTTCTGGCCAGCGCGGCCGCTATTCTACTGGCCAGCGCCGCCCAGGCCGCCGACCTGACGCCCGAGCAAGTCGCTGCCCAGGCCGAAGCCGCCCAGCGGGGCGTGCTGATCTTCCAGCCCGACTTCTTCGCCGCTCAACGTCCCAACACCGCGCTGGAGATGGTGCAGCGCGTACCCGGCTTTTCGGTGCAGGACGGCAGCGGCGCCCGGGGCTTCGAGGGCGCGGTCGGTAACATCCTGATCAATGGCGCTCGCCCAGCCTCCAAGAACGACACGGGCAGCAATGTGCTGTCGCGCACCCAGGCCAACCGGGTCGAGCGGATCGAATTGATCCGTGGCGGCGCGCCGGGCGTCGACATGCAGGGCTATTCGGTGGTCGTGAACGTGATCCTCAAGAAGGGCGCCAACCGCCAGTCGATCCTGACCTGGAACACCAGCCAGTTCGACGGCGGCCGCGATCTTTACGGCGGCAGCTATCAGTTCACCGCCACGAACGGCGACAAGAGCTGGGGCGTGACGCTGAACGACGGCATCGGCAGCAGCGACTCCAACGGTCCGGGCACGAACATTCGTCGTGACGGAACCGGAACGATCATCCGCGACGAGAAATTCTTGAACGACAGCTGGGGCGGCGGACGCAGCATCCGGGGCAACTATTCGGCCCCGTTGGCCGGCGGCAAGATCGAGGCGACGGCCCGCTTCGGCGTCGGTGACTGGAACCAGTGGCAGACCCTGACTTCGGCCGTCGCCGAGCGCCGTAGCAGTTACGCCGACGAGGATCACTCGGGGGAGCTCGGCCTGACCTACACCCGTCCACTGGCGCCGAACTGGGCTCTGGAGACACGCGCCATCCATAGCTTTGAAAGCTTTGAGAGCGCCTCGGTCAGTGACGAGACGCTGAACGGGGTCAAGGCGGCGCAGCAGCGCTTCACCGCCGAGGGTGACAGCGGCGAGTCGATCTTCCGGGCCCTGGTCCGTCACGACTGGAGCAAGACCATCACCGTCGAGACCGGCGCGGAGGCGGCCTACAACATGCTCGACGTGAAGCAAGCCTATTCGGTGGGCGGGACGGCGGTGCCGCTGCCCAGCGCGTCAGTCAAGGTCGAGGAACTGCGCGGCGAGGCCTTCTCCAAGGCCACTTGGCGGGTCAATCCGCGCCTGACCCTGGAAGGCGGCCTGCGCCTGGAAACCTCGACGATCAAGCAGTCGGGCGACGCGCAGAACGAGAAGAGCTTCTTCTACGCCAAGCCCCGCTTCCTCGCGACCTGGACGCCTGTGGCGAACAACCAGCTACGCTTCCGCTTCGAGCGGGAGCTGGGCCAGTTGGACTTCGAGGACTTCGCCGCTTCCTCGGACCTGGAGGACGGCAATGTCTATGGCGGCAATGTCGAGCTGAAGCCCGAGCAACGCTGGATCAGCGAGATCGGCTATGAGCGCCGCTTCTGGGGCGAGGGCATCGTCGCCATCACCTATCGCCATGACGAGATTATCGGGGTGATCGACCGCCTGCCGCTGCCCGGCGGCCTGTCAGCGGTGGGCAATATCGGCGACGCCACCCTGGACCGCCTGTCACTGAACATCGTGGTGCCGACCGACAAGCTGGGGATCAAGGGCGGCCGCTTCACGTTCCGGAACGACTGGAACGAGACCCACGTGAAGGATCCCACGACTGGCAAGGACCGTCCGATCTCCGGCGTGCGCCCGACCCAGGCCAATATCGGCTTCCAGCAGGACCTGACCAAGTACAAGACCCAATGGGGGATCAACTGGCTGCCGCTGCTGGGCCAAGGCACCTATGACGTCGATCAGACCAGCGTCTGGCGCGGGGCCCAGTACTACGAGGCTTTCGCCGAGTATAAGCCCACCCCGACCCTGGCGATCCGCGCTCAGCTGAACCTGTGGGACGACTTCAGCATCCGTCGCACCGTCTTCGCCAATCGCGACCCCAACCGCGCCGTCGCCTTTGTCGAGGATCGCGCGATCAATCCCCGCACCTTCATGAGCTTCCGGGTGCGGAAGACGTTCTAGGGGCGATCAAGACTCGTCAGAAAACCACCAACCTCGGCGACGAACCAGTCGCGAGCGTCACGATGGACATAGTGGCCGCCCTTGGGGGCGGCCACGAGCCGCGCGGCGGGCCAACGCTGGACGAGCCTGGCCTGCTGTTCGAGCCACAGCCCATCGAACCCGCCCTGCCCGGTGTTGGGACGGGTCAAGATCAAGGTGGGCGTGGCGCCGCCGGGCGTCTCGGCCTCCTGGCGCTCGATGCGAGCCAGAGCCTCGATCTCGCGCCGCCCGCCCGGCGGGAAGGCGAACTTGAGCAGCGGCGGGAACTCGCAACCCCGTTTGAGTTTGGCCTTACAGGCGTCGGTAAAGCCGGTGGGTCGCGTTTCCTCTAGAACCAGCGCCTCCACCTCCCCGGGATTACGGGCCGCGAAATAGGCTACGAACACGCCGCCCAGGGAGTGGCCCAGCAGCACCGGCCGGCGAACCTTCAGCGCGGCCAGCAAACCTTTCAACTCGGCCTCAGCCCGCTCAGCATCGTGAATGCGCGGGTCATCGGCGCTGCCGCCATAGCCCGCCCGGTCATAGGCGATGACCCGCCAGCCCTGGGCCAGCCGGGGGCCGACCGCCTCGAACGTCTCGGCCCCGTCGCCAAGACCGCTCACCATCACAAGAGTCCGCTCGCCGGCGCCCCATTCGCGGTAGGCGACCTTGCGGCCGTCGACCGTCACCTCGCCGGCCTGCGCCAGCGAGGCGGTCAGCACCAGGGCGGCGCAAACGCTGCCGATCGTCAGGCCACGCATGGGCTTGTCCTAGCGCTTCAGGCGCTGGATCAGCGCTGCCGTCGACGGATCATGCTCGCCGGCCGCACCGCTCTCCAGCTCCGGCAGGATGCGATTGGCCATCACCTTGCCCAGCTCGACGCCCCACTGGTCGAAGGAATTGATCCCCCAGATCACGCCCTCGACGAAGGTCTTGTGCTCATAGAGCGCAATCAGGGCGCCAAACGTCTGGGGCGTCAGGCGCTCCAGCAGCACCAAGGTCGAAGGCCGGTTGCCGGCGAAGGTCCGCTGGGGGGCCAGGGTGGCGATCTCGGCGTCGGACACGCCCTTGGCCGTCAGCTCAGCGACGACGTCGTCCGTGGTCCGTCCGACCATGAAGGCCTCGGCCTGGGCCAAGAGGTTCGACAGCAGCTTCTCGTGCATGCCGGCCGGGCCTTCGTCCGACTGGGCCACGCCGATCAGCTCCATCGGCGTGATGTCGGTCCCCTGGTGCATGCATTGGAAATAGGCGTGCTGGACATTGGTGCCTTCGTCGCCAAACACCACCGTGGCCGTGCCGCGCTTCGCGGGCTGGCCGTCAGGACCGACCGACTTGCCGTTGCTCTCCATCTCCAGCTGCTGGAGGAACGACGCCAGGCGGCGCAGGCGGTGCGAGTACGGCACGACCGAGCGGGCCCGACGGTCCAGGCCGTTGCGGTTGAAGATCTGCGCCAGAGCCACCAGCACCGGAGCATTCTTTTCCAGCGACGCCGTGCGGAAGTGCTCGTCCATGGCCGCGCCGCCATCGAGGAAGCCCTGGAACGCGTCCCAGCCCGCCGCGATGGCTACGGAAAGGCTGACCGACGACCACAGCGAATAGCGGCCGCCGACCCAGTCCCAGAAACCGAACACCCGCTCGTCCGGCACGCCGAAGGCGGCGGTCTTGTCCAGCGCGGTCGAGATGGCGGCCAGGTGCTGGTTCGCGCCCTGCTCGCCCAGGGCCGCCACCAGCCAGGCGCGCGCGGCGCCGGCGTTGGCCATGGTCTCCTGGGTCGTGAAGGTCTTGGAGACCACCATGACCAGAGTCTCTTCCGGATCGAGGTCGGCGGTCGTCAGGGCGAACTCGGCGCCGTCGACATTGGCCACGAAGCGCAGGTCGATCTCGGGACGGACCGGACGCAGAGCGTCCCACAGCAGGCGCGGACCCAGGTCGCTGCCGCCGATGCCGATATGCAGGATCGCCTTGAACGGCTTGCCGGTCGCGCCCTTGATCGCGCCCGAGCGCACCGCCTGCGCGAAGGCCTTCATCCGCTGGCGGACGGCCTCAACCTCGGGCATCACCGGCTGACCCAGGGCCTTCACATCGGCGCCGGCCGGGGCGCGCAGGGCCGTGTGCAGCACCGCGCGGCCCTCTGACGAATTGATCGCCTCACCGCCGAACATGCGCGCGCGGGCGCCCTCGACATCGGCCGCGTGGGCCAGATCGAGCGCGGCCTCGAGGCCCGCCTCGTCCCAGGCCTGCTTGGAGAGATCCAGGTGAAGACCCGCGACGTCCAGGGTCAGGGCCTCAAGGCGCCCCGGCTCGGCGTCGAAGAACTCGACGATGCGCTTGTCGCCCGCAGCCTTGGCGGCGGCTTCCAGGCGGGTCCAGGCGGCGTCGAGATCGGCCATGTCGTCCTCACAGGTTTGGTAAATCGCTGTTTACGGAACGGGGCTTATCAAACAGGCGCCGCCGCGTCATGGCAGACCAATGACGTTTTTTGCGGGAGCCCCTCATGTCCTGTGACGCCGTCGCCTTTTCCGCCATGCTCTGGATGGCGTCGTTCAATCCAGGGCAAAGCGCCGGCCCGACCCCGGCAGTCGCGCAGGCGCCCGCTGCTCCCCCCTCCGTCGCGGGCGAGCCGCTGTTCATCGACATCGTCAGACGCGCCCGCCAACTGAAGGCCCAGACCGAGGCCTATCGCGCGCAACTGGCCAAGGCCGAGCCAGCCAGCGCCGCCGCGCCGCTGAAGGCCTTTGACGCCTTCTCGGGCAAGATCAGCGATCTCGCGGCGCTGGACATGAAAGGCCACGTCACCCTGAGGGAGCGCGGCGCGGTCGACGACCTCAAGTGCATCCTGCGCGGCATTAGCCAGGACCTGCCCGAGAAGCTCGCCGCCGTGCGCGCCGCCACGACCGTCAAGGCCCAGGACCTCGCTCTGCGCGACATGGTCTATCTGCTCAACGACAACGTCGAGGTCATCACCGCGCCGCCTAGGCCCGCGGCCTAAACGGCGCGAAGGGGGTTAGGCGTCCTTGTACTTCACCGAGCAGCCATAGGGCGTGACGAAGGCTGTGCCGACCTTGCGACCCGACTTCAGGTCGGACAGGGCGGCGGCCACGAGGTTCTTGGCGCCCTGGACATCCTCGACCTTGCTGGTGGGCTTGTCGTCGATCGCGCCCTCGTAGACCACCGCGCCGGTCTTATCGATGACGAACATGTGGGGCGTGGTCTTGGCCTTGTAGAGCGTGGCGACCTTGCTATCGCCGTCGAGCAGCAAGGCCGTGGGCTTGGCGCCCTTGGCGTTCATCCAGGCCTTGGCGGCGGCGCCGTCGGCGAAATGGCCTTGCTTGCCCGGCGCGGACGAGGCGATGGTCAGCCAGACCACGCCGTCGGCGCGCGCGGCCTGCTGCAGGCCCTGCATGTTCCCGGAATAGTGCTTGCGAACATAGGGGCAGCCTTCGTTGGTCCATTCCAGGACCACGGTCTTGCCACGGAACTCCGACAGCGACCGCGTCTTGCCGTCGGCGTCGATCGCCGTGAAATCGGGCGCGGGACGGGCATGGGCGACGGCGGGAACAAGAGCGGTCAGCGGCAGGGCGGCGGCCACAAGGCGGCGCGTGATCGACATGTCAGGTCTCCAGCAACGGCTACTCTCGTCAGCCTCTCACAAACCGATGATCTGCGGAAGATTCGCAGTCGCAATCCTGTGGGGGTCGAAACTTCGCCATAGTGACTTGATCATCAGACTGACGCCGCCCAGAAGAGCCTACACTTTCCTGAAGATCCCGCGCCGATGTCCCGTTCGAGAACAGCCCTAGCCCTGATCGGCGCCGCCCTGCTGGCGAGCGCCTGCGCGACACAGACCAGCACGACTGTCTTCGTGCCCGTGGTGGCGCCGACGCCGCCGAGCTCGCTGACGCCGCAGCCGATCATGCTGTTCAACCAGACCAAGGACGGCCGCAAGCTGTTCACCCTGGACGCCGAGTTCCCCTATTGCGACGTGGAGACCGGCAAGGTGATCGTGGTGCCGCGCTGGTACGTGACCGATTTCGCCAGCGTGCCCTGGTATGGCCAGGCCTTCATCGATCCGCAGGGCCCGACCGCGCGCGCCGCCATCGTTCACGACTGGCTCTATACGATCGGCGAGCCTGGCAAGCGCGAGGAGGCCGACCAGATCTTCCTGCGCGCCATGCTCAAGTACGGCGTCCAGCCCTTCCAGGCGAACATCGCCTACCAGGCGGTCCGCCTCGGCGGCGAAAAGGGCTACGGCCTGCCGACGGACTGGCGTTTCGTGGACCCCAAACGGCAGGATCTCGTCCAGCCGGCGCCGTTCGCCAAGCCGCGCGCGGGCATGGTGCGCTACCTGCCCAAATGCCAAGGCTTCAACGCCCTGATCCAGACCGGCTGGCGGGCCTATCCGATCAAGACCGCCCCGGTGAACGTGCCGCCGCCGGTAGTGGTGACCAAGACGCCGCTGGATCAGGTTAAGGCCAAGCTGCCGTTCGGCGGCGACAAGAAGAAGTAGAGGTTTAGGCCCCCGCCTTCTCGATCGCCTCGATCACCATGCCCTCGGTCAGCAGCTGCGGCAGGATGACCGGCGCGCCGCCGTTCTTCGGATAGACGAGATAGAGCGGCACGCCGACGCGGTTGAACTCCGCCAGCGCCTGGGCGATGACCGGATCGCGGTTCGTCCAGTCCGCCTTCAACAGCACCGCGTTCTGGGCCTTGAATGCCTCGGCGACCTTGGGACCGGAAAGCGCGACCTTCTCGTTCACCTGACAGGTCACGCACCAGGCGGCGGTGAAGTCCACAAGGATCGGACGGCCTTCAGCCTGCAGAGCCTTCACCTTCTCGGGCGACCAGACTTCCGCCGTCAGGCCCGGGCCGCTCGGCGTCGAGGCTTCAGCAGCGGCGGTGGCGGTCGGAGGCTTGGCGGACAAGGCTGCGGCGGCGGCGAGGCCGAGCGCGCCGATCACCGCCAGCAGGCCCAGGATCATCGACACCGCAGAACCCTTGCCCATGGAGCGGCGCGCCTGCGCCAGGCCGTAGAGCCACGCGCCGAACGCCGCCAGGACGCCCGCGACCAGCAGCTGGCCCAGCGCGATCGGTCCCGTCTGCTGGGCGAACACCCAGACCAGCCACAAGGCGGCGCCGTACATCGGGAAGGCCAGGCCCTTCTTCAGCACCTCCATCCAGCCGCCGGGACGCGGCAGGAGCTTCAAGGCGCCGGGGATGAAGGTGACCGCCACGAACGGGGCGGCGAAACCCAGCGCCAAGGCCAAGAAGACGCCCAGGGCGACGGCGGTCGGTTGGGTGAGCGCATAGCCCAGGGCGCCGGCCATGAACGGGGCCGTGCACGGCGCCGCCACCACGACCGCGAGCGCGCCCGTAAAAAAGGCGCCGGTGACGCCGCCCTTCGACGAGGCGCCGGCGCCGACACCCTGCACAGACGTGCCGATCTCGAAGACGCTGGACATGTTCAGGGCCACCAGCAGCATCAGCAGCGCCAGACCGGCGATGACCAGCGGCGACTGCAGCTGGAAGCCCCAGCCCACCGCCGCGCCCCCGGCGCGAACCGCCAGCAGCGCGCCGGCGAGGGCCAGGAAGGTGGCGACGACGCCGACCAGGAAGGCCAGGCCCTGGACGCGCGCCTTGGTCGCCTCATGAGCATGGCCGGCCAGGCTGGCCGCCTTCATCGACAGTACGGGGAAGACGCAAGGCATCAGATTGAGGATCAACCCGCCCAGGAAGGCGAACAGCAGCGCGCCTGCAAGGCCGCCGGCGAGCCCCGTGGCGGGCGCGGCTTCCGCCGGCGGCGCGCCCAGTCCCGAGGCCTGCGGCGGCGGATCGCCCGCGGTCGCGGTGATTTCCCAGGCGCCGGCCTTGGTGGCCAGCACCCCGGCCAGTTCGGCCGGGGGCGTTCCGCCCCCAACGAAGTCGTAGCCAGGCTTCAGCGTCAGGGTCAGCCCTTCGGGCCCCCGCTCGATCACCTGCTCGGCGGCGTGCTCGATGACTTTCGAAGAGTACGGGTAGAAGTACGCGCCCGCCATGTCAGCGCCCTTCAGCGGGCCGCCCGTGACGGCCAGCTTCAAGACCTGGCCGTCAAGCTCGAAGACCGCCTTGAGGCCGGCGGGCTTCGGCGCATCCGCCAGCACCTTGCCGATGACGGCGCCCCATTTGGGGTCCGGCGACGGCGCCCCGGCGACCACCGGCAGGAGCAGCGACAGCTTGGCTTCCTCAGGAATGCAGATCTGCTCACAGACCAGATAGAACACATCGGCGGTCAGGCTCAGCGTCGTGCCTGGCTGAGCATTGGCCGCCGCCGTGATTGGCACGGGGATCAGCACCTCGCCCTTATAGGCGTAGTCCAGCAGCGGTCCGAGCTTGGCCTTCTGCGGCGTTGGCCAAACCATGTCCCCGGCGCGCCAACCCTCCGGCAGGGTCCAGGTGATCTTGGTCGGCTCGCCGGCGTCGCCGGGATTGCGCCAGTAGGTGTGCCAGCCGGGCGTGATCTTTTGCCGAAGCGCGACATAGATGGTGCCCCCGGGCGCGATGCCTGTCTCTTGGGCCACCAGCTCAGATTCGATATGGCCCGAGTTCACGACCGGCCCCGCCAGGGCTGGGCCACCGAGCAAGGCCGCCATCAGCAAGGCCTGCAGGGCAAGGATGGCTTTCTTCAGGAACATGCGCTGGCCCGGACACGGAAAAGAACGTGACGTACACATGGACCGCCAGCCCGCTCTCGACAATGGCCAAGCCCCAACGGACAGTTGGGCGAGGAATCATCCTGGAGACGCCCATGCCCGCCGCCTTCGACGATATCGAGATCGGTCAGGTTGTCTCGCTCGGCACCCGCGCGGTCGACGCCAAGGCCTTGGACGCCTTCATCGGCGCCTTCACGCCAGGCTGGCCGGTGGAAAACGGCGCACCCGACGGCATGATCTTCGCGATCTGGACCAGGCTCGACAGCGAAGCCAGCGCGGCCTGGCCTCAGACCAAGCGCTTGGGCGTCGACGCCCTGCGCTGGATGCGCAACCCGCCCGTGGGCGAGCTGCTGCGCGGCCGCATGACGGTGATGGGCAAGGACCCGGTCGGCG
>NCDQ01000342.1 GCA_002280275.1 Caulobacter vibrioides
GCAGGGCCGGTCGTTCATCCGCAAGTGGAACCTGGAAACCGGCGCCATCGAGGCCGAGCGCACCATCGACTCCCGCTTTTTCGGCGAGGGGCTCGTCGACTGGAAGAACCGGGTCTACGCGCTCACCTGGACCAGCCAGGTCGGCTTCATCTACGACATCGACAGCTTCGAGACCCTGGGCGAGTTCAGCTATCCCGGCGAAGGCTGGGCGCTGGCCCGCGACGACAAGCGGATCATGATGAGCGACGGCACCGCGTTCATCCGCTTCCTGGATCCCGAGACGCTGAAGGAAACCAGTCGTATCCAGGTCACCGATAACGGTGTCCCGGTCACCAAGCTCAATGAGCTGGAGTGGGTGAAGGGCGAACTGCTGGCCAATGTCTGGCAGACCACCCGGATCGCGCGGATCGACGTCACGACCGGGCGGGTGAAGGGCTGGATCGAGCTGGCCGGGCTCTTGCCGGAAGCCGGCGTGCGCGGGGATCGTGACGACGTCCTGAACGGCATCGCCTATGACGCGGCCGGCGATCGCCTTTTCGTCACCGGCAAGCTGTGGCCCAAGCTGTTCGAAATTAAGCTGACCGAAGCGAACTAGTTTGCGGGAACCGCATCCGGGCGATGGCGTTTAAATCACGTCCGCCCCTCTACGCCCCCCCGACCTAGTGGGCGGACCTGGGCCCCGGCCGCGAGACGCGCCGGGGCCCTATTCACATCCGCTTGGCCAGCGCCCTACCCCTGAGGCGCGCAGACGGTTAGGGCGGCCTTGCCCTTCAAAGAGAGCTGTTCGGCTTCCGGCCCCTCGCGGTGCGCCAGGCCGTAGATGACGCCCGTCCAGATGGCCAGGACGGCCAGGATCTGGGGCAAGGTGATCGCGCGGCTTGCGGGGCGGGGGGCGATGGAGGGCATGGCGCGGACTATCCCCCGGTTGCGCCGCCCGCGATAACGACTTATCGGTCGACCTTCTGTGAGGTTTCTTCACATGGCTCGACGGCAACTGCCTTCGCTCAACGCCCTGCGCGCCTTCGAAGCGTTCGGCCGCCATGGTCGCATGACCCTGGCCGCTGACGAGCTGTGCGTTACCCACGGCGCGATCAGTCGCCAGATCCGCCATCTTGAGGAACAGCTCGGCGTGACCCTCACCGAGGGGCCACGCTCGCGTCTTCGCCTGACCGAGGCGGGGCTGAAGCTGGCCCAGGCCCTGTCACCGGCCTTCGACCAGATCGAGGCGGCCGTGCCGCGTCCGGTCGAGGCGGGGCCAAGGCCCCTGGTGGTGTCGTGTCTTCCCACCTTTGCGATGAAGTGGCTGATCCCGCGCCTGCCGCGCTTCCAGGCGGCGTATCCCGATGTGCCCGTGCGCGTGGCCGAGTCTAACGGACCTTTCGACTTCAAGGCCGACGGGATCGACCTGGCCATTCGCATGCGCTCGCCCGACACCGTCGTGACCTATGACGCCGTGGCGACGCCCTTCATGGAGCACTATCACGGGCCGGTCATGGCGCCGGAGCTGGCGACCAGCCCTATGACCCTGGAGCAGGTCTTCGCCATGCCGCGCCTCTTGACCCGCACCTTCGTGGAAAGCTGGTCCGACTGGGCGCGGAATTTCGCGCTCGATCACCTGCCGCCGGCGGTCAGCGAGCAGGAGTTCGACCACTATTTCTACATGATCGAGGCGGCGGCCGCAGGCCTGGGCGTTGCGATCGGTCCCTGGGCCTTCGTCCAACGCGATCTGGCCAGCGGCCGGCTGGTCGCGCCGCTCGGCTTCGTCTCCGGGCGGGCCAGGATCGTGGCCGTCACGCCCCCCGACGGAGCCACCGATCAGGCCCTCCTGTTCCGTGATTGGCTGCTGTCGGAGGGAGCGTCCACACCTTCTCCGCCTTAAGCGGCTTGCCGTTCTCGCGGCGGGCGCTAGTTTCGCGCGGACAAGCGCCCCGGGCGCCCAGCCACTAATGAGGATCCCTCCGTGGACGCCACAACCGTCGCCAAGCTCGAAAAGCACCTGAAGCGCACCTTCGGCAACCCGCACATCCAGGTGAAGCCGCGTCCCAAGCAGAAGGACTCGGCCGAGGTCGAAGTCGCCGGCGAGTTCATCGGCGTCGTCTTCCAGGACGAGGACGAGGACGGCTCGTTCATGTTCGAAATGGCCATTCTCGGCGAAGACCTCGACTAAGCTTTTCTCGCCCGCGCCCTGTCGAGGCTCGACGGGGCGCGCGGCGGCCGCGATCTTGAGGATCTGCGGCCGGGTCAGGCGTTGATCGCTGACCCTCGCCCCGCTTGAATGGGGCCATGACCTTTCACGTTCTCGATCGCCCCGTCTGCTCGACCCTGATGGGCCGCCAAAGCCATCTGGCCATCCGGCGCGGGCGCGCCTTTCGGATGCATCCCGACTACGGTCTGTTCGCGGGCCTGGAGGACGAAGGTCCTGAGGCCCTCGCCGATCTTGGCGCCTTGGTGCGCGAACACGGGACCGTGGGCCTGATCGCGCCCGATGCGACACCGCCGGTTCCCGGAACCGAGGTGGTCTCAAACGCCGTGTGTCTGCAGATGGAGGCGGATAAGGTCGCCCCCGCCTGGGACGTCGACTTCGACATGCTGGGCCTTGGCGACGCCGACGGGCCCGAGATGCTGGCCCTGGCGACCCTGACCAAGCCCGGGCCGTTCTTCTCGCGCACGCATCAGATGGGCGATTTCATCGGCGTGCGGCGGGACGGCGACCTGATCGCCATGCGCGCGGTGAGAAGGCCTTCCTGCACAGCTACACCGACAATGCGACGGCGATCCGGCTTTACGAGTCGCTGGGCTATCGCGGGCGGCGGGAGCTGATGTTCACGATTCTCCGGCCGGCTGGGGTGTAACAGCACCCCCACCGTCACGATGCGTATCCGCATCGCGCCACCTCCCCCGCCTTGCGTGGGAGGAGGAAGCGCCGCCCTCCTCACCCGTGAAACGGGGGAGGTGGCTCGACGCGAAGCGGCGAGACGGAGGGGGCGCTTAGAGCCCTAAGCCTCCATCGCCTTCGCGCCGGCCTTGCGGGCCCAGCGGTAGAAGCCGACCACCACGATCGCGGCGGCCGTCAGCGACAGCAGCATCCCGACATGCTCCGGGGGCGCGAAAGGTAAGGCCAGGGGCTCGCCCTTGCCGGTGGAGACGATCATCAGAGCCAGGGAGACGTTGAATAGGCTTTCGCCGACGATGAAGCCCGAGGCGATCAGCACGCCCAGGCGCTTGGCCGCCTCGGCCGAGCGGTCCTTGGCCACGACCTTCTCGAACAGCCAGCCGGCCAGGGCGCCGACGACCACCGGCGCGGTGACGGAGCTCGGCAGGTAGATCGCTAGGCCAACGCCCAGCGGGGGCAGGCTGAGTCGCTCTTTGCTGGTCTTGCGCAGGATCGTGTCGACGGCCACCAGCGCCAGACCGATCAGCGCGCCAATGCCCAACAGGCCCCAGTCGAGATTTCCCCCCAGCACGCCCTTGGCCAGGGTCGAGATCAGGGTGGCTTGGGGCGCGGCCAGCGGCTCGTCGGCGATGGCTTGCAGATTGGGCGCGCCGGCGAAGCCGTTCGAGCGGTTCAAGAGCTCCAGCACGAACGGAATGACCACCGAGCCGGACAGCACGCCGATGATCAGGCCGACCTGCTGCTTCCACGGGGTGGCGTCGACCAACTGGCCGGTCTTGAGGTCCTGCAGATTGTCGTTGGCGACGACGGCCACAGCCAGGACGCAGGTGGTGACGTAGAGGGCGAAAGCGATCAGGGCCTTGGTCACGTCGGGGCCGATAACCCCGCGGCCGACCATGCCGACCATCAGCGAGGCGCCCAGCACGCTCAGGATGGCGATGCCGGAAACGGGGCTGTTGGACGAGCCGATCAGGCCGGCCATGTAGCCGCAGACGGCGGCGGCCAAGAGGCCGGCGAAAACGAGATAGCCGATGCCGATCGCGACGAGCGGCGTCGTCAGCTGGGCGATGGGGCCGCCGGTGAGGAAGTGGGCCAGAAACCAACCGGCCGGGGCCAGAAGCAGCACCGAGACCAGACCGACGATGCCGATCGGAATGTCCTGCTCGACGCGCGGCAAGGTCGCGCCGCCGGCCTTGCGGGCCTTGGCGGCGTCCAGCGCGGACGTCAGGCCTGAGGTGATCGGCCCGACCAGCTTGGCCAGGGTCCAGATGGCGGCCGCGCCGATGACGCCCGCGCCCAGGAAGCGGACTTGGGTCTTCCAGACACCAAGGGCGTGGGTGGCGGCGTCGGCCTCGGGCATCGGGGTGGCGACCGTGAGGATTGGCGTCAGGATGGCCCAGGCGATGAACAGGCCCGCGAACATGGCGACGCCGACGGTTACGCCCATCAGATGGCCCGCGCCCATCAGGGCCAGCGAGCTGGAGGCGCCAATGCCGGTCGCGCCCGAAGCGGCGCCGAGCTTGAACTTGAAGTAGCCGGCGATCTCGGCCGCGAACAGCTTGGCCGCGCCCAGGGCGCCGAACAGCGCCGAGGCGATCGCGCCCAGGCTTACGGCCGCCAGGCCCGCCTTGCCCTCGGCCGCGCCCTCGCGCGAGCCCGTGCCGACCTTCAGCACCTCGGCGGCGGCGACGCCCTCGGGATAGGGCAGGTTGGAGTTGGTCACCAGCGCCCGTCGCAGCGGGATCGTGTACATCACGCCCAGGATGCCGCCGACCGCGCAGGCCCCGAAAGTCGGCAGGAACGGCACATTGGCCCACCAGCCGATCATCAGGAGGCCCGGCAGGACGAAGATCACCGACGACAGCGTCCCGGCTGCGGACGCAATCGTCTGGACGATGTTGTTTTCCTGGATGGTCGAGGTCTTGAACGCCCGCAGCAGGGCCATCGAGATGACGGCGGCGGGGATCGAGGTGGCGAAGGTCAGGCCGACCTTCAGGCCAAGATAGACCTGGGCGGCGGTGAAGACCAACGTGATCAGAATGCCGAGGAGGACCCCGCGAAGGGTGAGTTCCGTGCGCGGCGCGGTCGTATCGGCCATGAACATGTCCAAGCAAAGATTAAGGCGGCCGGACCTTGCACGCCCGACCGCCTCAAACTCAAGTCTCGTTTAGTAGCTTTTGGACCTGCTCGGCGATCCATGACGGCAGAAGTTATCAGCCGCGTGTGCGACCTGAGCAGGTTGATTTGATGGCTTTGGCCAGCCTCTGGTCTTGCTCGATGATGGCCAGCTTGTAGGCGTTAGCGCACTGATTTGCGTTGATCAGGTCAGCGGCCTGTTGAGCTCGACGCCATTGTTCGGGCGATGTCTTTGCCTTGACCTGAGCGCGGATGGTCTGGGCGTTGCGCCAAGCATCAATCTCGCGGCTGTAGAACGGACGTTCCAGAGGCGCGACGTGGTTATAGGTACCGGCGACCGGCGGATTTGAAGGAGGCGTCGGCGCCGGCGCCTGCTGCGCCGATGCTGTCGAAACCGCCAAGACGCTCATGGAAAGACCGATCAACACTAGTCGGGCTGCACGCATAAGAGCATTCCTTATCAGGTTGTGTCGGAACTGTGACTCAATCTTGATTTGCTGTAAAGCCAGCCACAATCGAGGGGCGCGCGACATGCCTCCCGCCCTCGACGATGCCTAGCGTCGACTAGAGCACGCCCAGCATCTCGGCGACCAGCGGGTGGCGGACGATGTCGCGGTCGGCCAGTCGAACGACGGCGATATTGGAGACT
>NCDQ01000343.1 GCA_002280275.1 Caulobacter vibrioides
ACGACGAGGTAGAGGCTGACCGGCTTGTCCGACTCCACCAGGTCGGCGATGCACCAGTCGCAGCGCGAGGTGACCTCGGCGACGACGGGATCACGGTAGAGCCCAAGGAAGCTCATCGCGGTCGAAAGCACGCCGCTGCGTTCATTGTCGCTCTTGTTCAGTAGCTCGCGCGCGGCGCTGGCCACGACGGGATGAACGCTGTCGCCGAGATGGCGCGTTGTCATCATCGCCCGCAGGGTGGTCTCGATCGGCCGGGACGGATCGGCCAGGAAGTTGGCCACCCCGGCTAGCGTCTTGTCCGGTTCGGCGTAGAGTACGTGCAGGATCACGCCGACGAGCAGGCTGTGGGAGGTTTTCTCCCAGTGATTTCGGCGCTCGAGCGCACCTTCTGGATCGACCAATATGTCGGCGATATTCTGAACGTCGCGGACCTCGGTCGGCCCGCGCCGCACTTCCAGCAGGGGGTTGTAGGCGCTGCTGGAAGCGTCCGTCGGATCGAACTGCAGGACATGGCCGAACTTGGCGCGCGCTCCGGCGGTCAACGTCCAGTTCTCGCCTTTGATGTCGTGGATCACCGCCGAGCCCGGCCAGACCAGGAGGCTAGGCACAACCAGGCCCACTCCTTTGCCGCTCCGCGTGGGCGCAAAGCATAGGACGTGCTCAGGTCCACTGTGGCGGAGGTATTGGTCGCCGTGCCGTCCCAGCATGACGCCGTCGTCGCCGAGCAGACCGGCGGCCTTAATGTCCGCAGTCTCCGCCCATCGAGCCGATCCATAGGTCGTCACCTTCTTGGCTTCCCGGGCGCGCCAGACCGACATGACAATCGCCACGGCAACGCCGATCATGGCGCCTGAGGCAGCGATCAATGCGCCGCGCACGAACACCGACGGCGCGTAGGCGTCATAGACGAACCACCAGAAGAAGAAGGCCGGTGGCGGATAGAGCGGCCAGGCGCCGAGTCGAAACCAGGGTGGTCCAAGGCCTGGCTGATAGGCCAGTTGCCAGGCAACCCATTGGGTGGCGGCCCAAACCCCGCCGAGCGCCAAAGCGCCGATCAGCAGGATCTGGCCCCACAGGATTTTCGTACCGTTCATTGCTTGCACCTCTCAGAGTCCAAGCCCGCGCTTCTTGCCCGGCGACCAGTCCATGCCGCCGCTGGGCGACATCATTCCCCTCACCTCTCGTCCAAGCTGGGCGTCGAGCGATCGCGTCCACGGCACGAGCTGAAACCCCAGACCGTCCTCGATCATCGCGAAGCGGCCCGAGACCAGATCCAGCCGCCGGCTGTAGAGGCCGGAGACCACATCGCCCTTCCCGGTCTCGACGAACGTGGCGCCCGTCTCGGCCCGGATATTGACCGCCACTCGCGCCAACTCCTGGCTGCGCAAGGCGCCGATGAGATCGCGCGCTGGCGTCAACGTTCCGTTCCGCCGGTTGGCCCGGCCAACCTTCTCCAGGTGCGCCCGCCGTTGATCGAGCGCGGCTCGCGCTTCCAGGCCGAAACCCGCCTGAGCGAGCACCTGCGGGTCCCGCGCAACCATCTGCCGATCGAGCCAAGTCGCCCCCGATGCCTTGACCTGGCCAGCCAGATCCAGGTCCGATCGATGGATCAACTCCAAGCGCGCGGAGCCATCGTCCAGCGCCCGCGATCGAACCTCCACCAGGCCGCCTATAGGGGTGTCGCCCGTCTGGATCAGGTCGCCGAACCGGAAGTGGTGGATCCGGCCATCGACCGCATCGACGACCACATAGGCCTGGCCGCTCAGTTCGTCGTGAAGGCCCCGGTCGGCTAATTTCCCGACCACAGGCGCGGCGAGCTCACGCCCCTGGACTACAATGGCGTTCGGATCGCGATCCTGCCCCCGCATCGTGGCGTGCAGCGTCTTGATGATGTCACCCCGGATGCCCAGCGCGCGCAACTGCGGCTCCAGATCTTCCGACAACCGCCACTGGCCCGGCGACTGGGCTTCGGCCAGCCCTAGCCGCTCGAGATGCTGGACGCGCCCTATCAAGCGAAGGTCGCCCGCTTTTGGGCGTTCGGCGTCGGGCCGCAGATCAACGACGCCCGCATCGCCCGCCAGATCACGAAGCCGTCGGTCGAGTTGGGTCCAGCGATCGGCGGTCATCTCGCGATTGAGACTGGCGGCGATCTCCGCTTCCGTCCTGGGTCCAAGCTCCAGCGACACCAAGGCTTCCGCCAACTCCCGAAAGCCATGCTTCATGAACTCGGGATTGATGACCAGGTCGCGTCCATCATCGGCGACGCCACGGACCAGGACATGGACGTGGGGGTGATCGGTGTTCCAGTGATCGACAGCGATCCAGTCCAGGCGCGTGCCCAGTTCCCGCTCGGCGCGCTCCATCAGCTGGCGGGTCGTGGCCCGCAGGTCCTCCAGTCGGGCCGCATCCTCGGGTGAGACGATGAAGCGGAAATGATGGCGGTCCTCCTCGCACCGCTTGGCGAATGCGTCATGATCAGCGATCCCGTCGCGATCGAACATCTCGGCCCGCTCGCCATCGCGCGTGGCGCCCTGCCGACGCAGGTAGCTCAGGTGCATCTTCATTGGCGCCGCGCGATAGCGCGCGCCCCGGTGCTGGACAATGCGGGCCTTGATGATCACGCGCCGGGACGCCAGGCGCCCCCGCGCTCCACCTCCACGGCCGAACCGCCCAGCGCGGCCCCGCGCGCCGTGGTCCAGCGTTCCGAGGCCCGAACGGCGGGCTGCGTTCAGGACCTCGCCGACGAAGCCTCGAACCTTGGCTCCCGCGCCGGCGCCCCGATCGCGAGGCCGGCCGATCCGAAGGCGAAAATCGTTTTCCCGCTTCATGAGGCCGCTCTGACCCAAAGGTCCCGATCAAGCCTCTGATAAAGCTGAACAATCTGCCCGGAGAGGAACCTGCGCCCTTGGCCAGGTTCCTGTAAATCCTCAACACCATCAATGATATGGGACCCAAAGGTCCCTGTCCTTTTATCTGGCCCTAGGACTAAGCCTGCCGTTTGCGTTCGGTTGTTGCACTCTTGTTCTCCTTCCATGAGACGAACCATGTCGGGCTCCTGATGATCGAGGGAGGT
>NCDQ01000344.1 GCA_002280275.1 Caulobacter vibrioides
ATGATCTGCTCTTCCGTGAACCGTGATCGCTTCATCTGTCCGTCCTCTGGTCGGGGCGGACTCTAGTTATTTCTGGAGGAGTTTCAGGGGGTCACGTCAGGGCTCACAATGTCCGGCGGCTAAGACGCCGCCGGAGAATGAGTCAGGAGGACTTGGCCGCTGAAGCGCAACTGCACCGGCGTATGTCGGTGCGATTGAGCAGGCTGAACGCAACATGTCGCTCGACAACATCGAGCGATTGGCTTTGGCGTTGAAGGTGCTGCCAGCGGACTTGCTGACTGGGTCTTGGCAAGCGAGTGACTAAGGCGCTTGGCGAGGCAAGCGCCCTGACGGCCCTCGCGCGCGGTTCGGCTGTTGAGCGGATTGATCCAATGGGGCTGGGCCCACCGATGTTATGCACCGCTGAAGCGCTCGCCAACCTTCGCCGTCGGCAACAGCCAGGAGGCGCTCTCCAGCCGACCACATATCTCGTCGGAGTACATACGCGGCTCTCTTCTCGGGCCACGCCCAATGGGGCGGTGCGGCATTGACAATCATGGTCGGGACGCTCGCATAGACGACCGCGCCTGCGACGACGCCCATGGCCGCCGCCTGAACCAGCCGCCAGTTCTGCGCGCTCGCCAGCCGGGCGCGATCAATCCAGCCATCGAGGTCACGAGCGGAGCGCAAGAGCGCCTCCTGGGCCAGATAAACCGCCGCGCGGTCTTGCCTCCTGGCCTCGTCGCCTGCCGCCGCGATCTGCCGCGTCAGGTCCGCCGGGCTCAGGGTAAAGGCGGGACTGGTCATCACCTTGCCGAGTCGCCCGATCGCCACCGACACGCCCTTGGTGATCTCCCCCAAGGTCTCGCTGTAGTCCGGCGCCGGCGTCCGCTCGGCCGCTAGCCCAGCAACAGCGACATTCAGCAACGCCACCTCCCGGCGTAGCGCCTCGAACGCCGCCGCCGCATCGGCCGGTTCTGCCGGCGCAACATCCTGCTCCATCGTTCGTCTCCTAGATGCCAAGCCCACGCCCACGGCCCATGCCGAGGTATTCCGTCAGCCCCTGCCCGACGCTGCGTCCCATGTTCGAAGGCAGACCAAGCTCGGCGCGCCGCCCGCGCAGCAGCGACTCCATCTGCGGGTCGCGCTCCAGGCTCTTGGCCATCGCGCCCATGCTGTCCTTCACCTGGCGGGCGCCGGTCATGTCGCCCTCGCGGTGCAAGGCGGTGCGCTGCCGCTCCAGGCCTTGCCAGCGCTGGACGAAGCGGTCGGCCCGAAGACGCGGATCGGCTCGAACCTCCGCCTCAAGCTGAAGGAGCCTGATCGCCCGTTGCGTCCGCCCCGACGCGACCTCACCGGCCAGACCAGGCTCTCGCATGTAGGCCCGCTCCAGATCCTTGGCCGCGTGCGGACTGACCTCTTTCATGGCATCGCGCGCTTCCACCAGCGCCCGCCGCTGGTGCGCCAGCACGGGCAAGTCCCGGTCGTTCATCCGCATGACGTCGACTGCGGCGCGCGCGTGACGCGCGATCGCGCGGTGCTGGTCGAACTCGCCGACTTCCCTCGCCGGCGCCGCCGGCTGAGGCGCTGGACCTGCCGGCTTGAACCCGTCGAACATCCCGCGCTGGCGCTGCGGCGGCTCCTTCGCCTGCATCGACGCCGGCACGTGGATGTCGCGCCGCTGTGCAAAATCGCTGACCATGTCCTTGGCCCGCTCGCGCGACAGTACGCGGGTTAGCTTGCCGAGATCCTCGAACTCGTCGCGGCCGTAGTGGATCTGCACGCTGTCGCGGTGCCGCGAGAGCGCCACATAGGCGCCGTGGCGATCCATCCCCGGCGTCGCCAGCACGTGCGCGCGATCGACCGTCACGCCCTGGCTCTTGTGGATGGTCGCCGCATAGCCGTGATCGACCTGGGCGTAGTCCTTGAGGTCGAAGACGACCGAGCGGTCCGTGTCGAGCCGCACCGTCATCTGCGTGGGAGAGACCTGCTCGATCTCACCCAGCATGCCGTTCTTCACGCCAAGCCCGCGATCGTTCTTCAGGAACATCAGCCGATCGCCGGTCGCGAACGACCGCTTGCCGCGCTCGGTTTTGACCGTCACGTCTTCGCCCAAGGCGCCGGCTTGCCGCAGCCGTTCGCGAGCGGTCAGGTTCAGCTCGCGCACCTCGTCGTTGGTGTGGGTAAGGATGATCCGGCTCTTGCTCGGCTCCGCCACGCGATCACGATCCCAACGCTCGACCAGATCCACGCGCGCCCGATCGCGAGTCTCGGCAGCGTGGACCATGCCGCGCGCCTCGTAGGCGCCCAGGGCCTCGCCGGTGCGGCCGGTCGCCAGATTTCGCGTGGCGGCGCGCTGCCAGTCCTCATGCTGCCGACGAACCTGGGTGATCTCGACATGGCTATGACGCTCGGCGATTGACCGAAACGCCGCGCCGGCCTCGATGGCCTGGAGCTGCTCGGGATCACCGACCAGCACCACCTTGGCGCCCGCTTTCTCGGCGGCCGACAGCAGGCGCTCCATCTGCCGCGAGCCGATCATGCCAGCCTCGTCAATCACCAGCACGTCGCGGGCGTCGAGTAACTCGCGGTCCTTCGCCCACTGATGTTCCAAGCTGGCGATCGTGCGCGAAGCGATGCCCGATCCGCCCTCCAGGTTCTCGGCGGCAATCCCCGAGAGCGCGAGGCCTTGAACGCGATAGCCGGCGTCCTCCCAGGCCTCGCGGGCCACGCCCAGGAGCGCCGACTTGCCCGTACCGGCATAGCCGACGATTACGCCCAGATCGCGGCCCTCGGTGACGTGCTCGAACGCCGCCTTCTGCTCGCCGGAAAGAACAAGACCGCGCTGTTCGGCTCGCGCCGCGGCGCGGCGCTGATCCAGTTCGCTGACCCGATGCGCCCGGCGCTGCGCCATCACTTCGCTGGCGCGATGCAGCCGATCCTCGACGGCGAGCATCTCGCGGCTGGTGAAGCGGTCCTGACCGCGCCCATCCTGGCCCAGCGCCACGATCTCGGGCGAGGCCTGCACCGCGCTCATCGCCCGGTCGAACTGATCCTTGCCGTCCGAATGGCGGTGGATGAACTTCGCCAGG
>NCDQ01000345.1 GCA_002280275.1 Caulobacter vibrioides
GCGTCAGACGGCGCACCTCGCGATAGATGTCCGGCGCGGCGGCGCGGTTGAAGGTCAGTTCACGCTCCAGCGCCCACCGCCGCAGTTCCAGCGTCGAGTAGTCCAGAAAGCCGAAATCGACCGGACGCTTCACCTTGAACGCCGACTCGCCGATCAGGAACACGCGCGCGCACGAGGTCTCGATCGTGTTTTCCGCTCGCTCGCCGAACCAGGCGGCCACTTCCTGTTCGCGCGCGGCTTCCGCGTCCTTGATCACGCCGACATTCCCATCTTTCCGCGCGCCAAGAGCAGCGCCGGGGCTCCATAGCTCAAACCTACGCGCAAGTCCCCTCGCGCAGGACTTGATAAATCCACAAATACGCGGTTAGATTGAATATGGGGAGCGGGCGCGGGTTGTTGCATGCTGATGGGCGCGAGTCTGAAACGGGGGGGACAAAAGCGCGAGGATATCCTCGGCTCGGCCAGGGCGATGTTCCTGCGCGAGGGCTATGCGGACGCCGGCATGGAGGTCATGGCCCGAACGGCCGGCATCTCGACCGCCACCCTTTACGCCTATTTCCCCAGCAAGGCCGATCTGTTCCGGACGATCGTCATGGAGACGGTCAGCGGCGTCGCAGCGCCGGTGCGCGAGGCTGCTCGCATCAGGGGCGACGCCCGCACGCGGCTCAGCGCCCTGGCCGTGGCTTACGCCACCTTCTTCTCGCGTCCCGACACGCGCGCCCTATTCAGGATGGTGACCACCGAGCGTCGTCGCTTCCCGGATATCGCCGAGTACTGCCTGCAAAGCGCCCGCGACGAGCTGGGCGGCGCGGCCATCGCGGTGATCAACGACCTCGTCAAGGCGGGCGAGCTCAAGGTCGACAAACCCTCGTGGGCCGCCGGCCAGCTGATGGGCATGCTGGATCACGTGACGCTCGTACTGGGCCTTTCGGCGGGCGACGACGCCCAGTCCCGCCGGTCCGTCCGAGAGATCGCCCATGACGCGGTGGAGACCTTCCTGGCGCGCTATGGCGCACGCTGACGCGCAGGTCGCCTAGAGCCCTTGAGTTTTAGAGGGTTCCCGCTGAACCAGACAGGCTCTACGGGAACAACCGCTTCGTCGTCCAACCGCCCTCGGCGCGGTCGAAGACCAGCCGCTCGTGCAGGCGGAACGGCCGGTCGCGCCAGAACTCGATCGTCACCGGCGTGATGCGATAGCCCGACCAGTGCGGCGGACGGGGCACTTTTCCGAGACCAAACTTCAGGCCCATCTCAGCGACGCGCTTCTCCAAAGCCAGCCGATCGGGCAGCGTCCGCGACTGGTCGCTGGCCCAGGCGCCGATCTGGCTGTGCCGGGCGCGGCTGGCGAAATAGGCGTCGGCCTCGGCCTCGGTGACCGGCTCGACCGTCCCGCGAATCCGCACCTGGCGGCGCAGCGACTTCCAGTGGAAGAGCAACGCGGCTTTGGGGTGGGCGTTCAGCGCCTGGCCTTTGGCGCTCTGGGTGTTGGTGTAGAAGACAAAGCCGCGCGCATCGAAGTCCTTCAGCAGGACCATGCGCGAGTCTGGCATCCCGTCGGCGTCGACGGTCGAGACGGTCATGGCGTTGGGATCGTTGGGCTCCTTCTTGCCCGCCTCCTCCAGCCATTCGGCGAACAGGGCGAACGGATCCTCTTCGCTCAGCAGCGGCGGGGGCGTGGCCTCCCGCACCTGGCGGACATAGTCGTCCTCGCTGGGCGAGGCGGGGATCAGGGTCGGGTCGGCGCTCATGCGGTGGGTATAGTCCTCAAGCGCGTCCGGGACCACCTTGACGGTCGCGGATATTGCCGCAATCTCAGGCTGCAAGGAGGATCATCGCCACCATGACTCTCAAGATGCGCGTTCGGTGGGCCTGGGCGGAGCTTGGCCTCGCCATCCTGGTGGGAACTGGCCTCGCCGCGCGTGAGGTGATCAACGCGCCTGAAGACGCTGGTATTTTCGGGTCGGCGATCAGCGCCCTGCCCTATCTGCTGCTGTGCGGACTGGTCGCTTGGGGGTCATGGCGCCGCCTTCGAGAATTCCAGGCGCAATGCGCCGAGCTGGGGCCCGACGCATCACCGTCTCGGGACCTTTGGACCCCGCCGCGTTACGGTGGCCTGATCGGCGTCGCGCTGATCGTGATCGCCCTGATCGCCGCGTTGGCGCCGCCCCTGCTTCTCCAGTCGTGAAAGTCTTAACTTAACCGAGCGTTGACCATCGCCGCGTCAGGGTCGGCGGATGACCGCCCGGCAATCCGCACTGACGCTTTCGGCCGCCCGCGCCCTGCTGGGCGTGGCCGCCGACGCCGACGAGCGCGAGCTGCGCAAGGCCTATCGCGAGGCCGCCAAGCGGGCGCATCCGGACCGTCCGACCGGCGATGCGGCCCTGTTTCGCGATGTGCTGGCCGCCTATCGCCTGCTGCAGGACACGCCGGTCGTCCAGCATCACTTCCCGCCGGCTGTCACCCAACCGGCTTCGATCGCCGATCGAGTCTTTCTCGAAATCGATATTGCCACCGCCCTGTCAGGCGGGGCCGAGGACCTGGCCATCGATGGTCGGCGCCTGCGGCTCAAGCTGCCCGCCGGCCTGCGCGAGGGCGACAAGGTGCGGGTCGAGGGCGTCTGTTTCGAGGTCCGTCTGCGCGCTCAGGACGGCGCCCTGGTGCGCGGCGACGACCTGTGGCTGACCGGCAAGGTGGATCCGCGCGTCCTGGCCGAGGGCGGCCGGGTCGACGCCGACACCCCGCTAGGCCCCCGCCCGGCCTGGATCTCGACCAAGGCCGCCGCGCGCGGCCTGGTTCGCCTGCCCGGCCAGGGGCTGCCCGCCCGCGCCAGCCACAAGGCCGGCGATCTCTTCCTGCGCCTGGAAGCCGCCGAAAGCCGTGGCGAAAGCCCGGCTCGCTCGCTGCTGAAGCGCTTCGCGGCCGCCTGGGCGGCTTAGGGCGTTCTCCCAAATCCTCCCCCTAGCGGGGGAGGTGTCGGACCGAAGGGACGACGGAGGGGGAAGCCCTCTCCGCAATCTCAGCTTTACTTCCCCCTCCGGCGCTTCGCGCCACCTCCCCCGCTAGGGGGAGCTGGGCGGCAAGGAGACCGGCACCAACCCCGAGCAGTTGTTCGCCGCCGGCTACGCCGCCTGTTTCCAGAGCGCCATGGGCCACGTCGCCCGCACCCAGAAGATCGCGCTTGCCGGCTCGACCGTGACCGGTCAGGTCAGCTTGGCCACCGCCGAAGTCGGCTTCCGCCTGGAAGTGGCGCTTGAGGTCGAGACCCAAGGCCTGTCGCAAGCCGACGCCGAGGCCCTGGTTGCCAGCGCCCACGCGGTCTGCCCCTATTCGAACGCCACGCGCGGCAACATCGACGTGGCCATCAGCGTTAAGGCCGCCTAACAGGTCACCATGAGCCAGAAGCCCGCGTCATCCGACCAGCCCGTCGAGATCCTGCGCCTCGACAACCAGCTGTGCTTTGCCCTCTACGGCGCGGCCAACCGGATGACGCGGCTCTATCGCCCGATGCTCGACGCCCTGGGCCTGACCTACCCGCAGTATCTGGCGATGCTGGTGCTGTGGGAGGCCAGTCCCCGGACCGTCGGGGCCTTGGGCGAGGCGCTGGACCTTGATTCCAGCACCCTGACCCCGCTGCTCAAGCGCCTGGAGGTCGGCGGCCTCGTCTCGCGCGACCGCGACCCCGAGGACGAGCGTCGGGTGATCGTGACGCTGACCGACAAGGGCCGCGCCCTGCGCGATCAGGCGGTGTCTATCCCCGAGAAGCTGTTCTGCGCGCTGGACATGCCGATCGACACGATCCGCGCCTTGCGCGAGCGTTTGAAGACGGTGGCGCGCTGAACCGCGTTGTCGGGACTGAAACCAACGCCTAAACCGGACTCCATCAGAGGGGTCCCATGCCGCGTCACAAGCCGATCCGCGCCGCCATCTATGGCGCCTGCCACGCCAATGCGCTGCTCCGGCTGCTGCAGGGCGTTCCTGGCCTGAAGGGCAAGATCCAGTTCACGCCGATCCCGGCGACCATGAACATCACCGGCGAAGAGATGGACGCCTTTATCGCGTCCGTACCCGACCTGGACCTGGTGCTCTACCAGCCGATCTCCGCCAACTATCGCGGCCCACAGTTCGCCTCAGCGCGCATCGTGGACGCGGCGGCGAAGGCCCAGACGACTCTGATCAGCTTCGCCTACTACCATTTCGAGGTCTACACGCCGTTCATCACCTCGGCCCTGCCCGGCCTTCCCGAGCCACCCACCGAGTACATGGACTATCTGCTGGGCGCCCTCATCGCCCGAGGGTTCGACGACGCCAAGATCGTCGATCGCCTGCAGCACCTGGAAGGCCTCGCCCCTTACGTCGAGGGGATGGTCGGGGCGGCGTTCTATGAGTTCGGCGTGCGCGAGGAGCGCGTTCTGGAGGGCGACCGGCCGCTGGACGTGAAGATCTCCGATCGCGTGAAGGCGCTCTACCAGTCCAAGCGGCTCGGCCACACGCCCAACCACCCCTCGACCCTGCCGATGCGCTGGATCGCCGACGACATCCTGCAGCGAATCGAGCCGATGATCGGCAAGACCCTGGGCGCGCGATGGTCGCTCACGCCCGACCCCCTGAACGAGATCCAGTTCTTCACCCCGCCGTTCGTCCGCCAAGCGTTCGGCATGACCTTCGAGGACAAGCCGGTCACCCTGACCAAGACACACGGGCGCCAGAACCTGGCCGACTACGTGCGGGGCCAGCGCCCCTTCTACGAGGCGATCCCCCGCGACCAGTTCCTCAAGGCCGTCGAGACCATGGCCCAACCTACGGCGAGGCCGTGGTACACCCCGCTGCTGACGACGGACTAGAGTCGGATCCCATTTCCCCGGGCATTCGCCGGGGAATCGCTGGTCAGGCTTGCGGCTCTACGGCTTGCTTGGCCGCCTGTTGACGCGCCCGGTGGGCGGCGTGGTCGGCGTCGCTGGTCTGGCGCAGGACCCGTAGGTCC
>NCDQ01000346.1 GCA_002280275.1 Caulobacter vibrioides
GAAGGTCTCCGGAAAGACCCGACGCTTCACGCTCATCAGACACTCCTCTCCAGCTCCGAAAAGCTAGCATGGGTGTCCACTGAAACGAGGGAGGATCATCGGCGAACAGCTCGCACCGCCTTTGGGTAAAGAAAGTACGTGAGCCAAAACAAGGCCACCGCTGCGATAACCCACGGAAATGGGTGCGCCGCCGCCAAGCGTGACAACGGACCAAAGGCCGGTCCTGCGACGAAGAATGCGATTACGAGCCAGCAGGGCCAAGGAGCTTTGGAGATCATTAAGTGCGCCCGAAGTGCTCAATGGGAGCACGATATCGTTTAGCGGGCACCGCGCCAACGTCCGCCATCCACCCTTCACCGACATCCGCCATGTCCGCTCACCGCCCCGCCAATCGGTAAGGTGACAAACGAGCGTTTAACCGCCAACCTTATCGGACGGTCCCGCCAGAGGGCCGCTCTTGGGGGTTAGGGTATGAGCGAGTTGGCGGGAACGCCTCCGGGCCTGAGCGATGTCGCCGGCGCGGAGGGCAGGGAAGACGTTCTCACGCCGCCGCCGACCGGCAAGCTGTCCAAGGGGGCGCTCAGCTGGATCCTGCACCAGGGCACCCGCGATCCCTATGTGATCCTGGTCACCATCTATGTGTTCGCGCCGTACTTCTCGCGGGTGCTGATCGGCGATCCGGTCAAGGGCCAGGCGACGGTCGCCGACATCTCCACCACCTATGGCCTGCTGACCGCGCTCTTGGCGCCGATCCTGGGCGCCTCGATCGAGCGCTACGGACCGCGCAAGCCGCTGATGGCGCTGGGCCTGGCGATCATGGTCCCGCTGCTGATGGCGCTGTGGTGGGCGACGCCGGGCGGACTGCCGGTGGGGCTGATCGGAGCGTTCCTGATCATCCTGGGCGTCATCTACAACTGCGGCGACGTGCTGCAGAATTCGCTGTTGTCCCGCGCCGCCGAGAAGGGCCAGGAGCCGGTGCTGTCAGGCCTGGGCTATGCGGTCGCCAACGGCCTGTCGGTGGCGCTGCTGATCTTCGTGATGTGGGCCTTCGTGCTGCCGGG
This sequence comes from Caulobacter vibrioides, assembly GCA_002280275.1. Taxonomy (GTDB): domain Bacteria; phylum Pseudomonadota; class Alphaproteobacteria; order Caulobacterales; family Caulobacteraceae; genus Caulobacter; species Caulobacter vibrioides_A. The sequence continues at coordinate 1,062 of NCDQ01000346.1, forward strand.
CCAGGTGTCGTGGTCGTTCGTGCCGCCCGCGCCCTTATTCGGCCTCAGCCAGACCGACCATGAGCCCAGTCGCATCGTCGGGCCGCTGGCCGGCGCGGTCATGCTGCTGGGCGCGATCCCGTTCTTCCTGTGGACGCGCGATGCGCCGCGCACCGGGGTATCGTTCGTCGCGGCGCTGAAGGAAGGCTTCAAGCTGCTCATCGACACCTTCGGCAATCTGAAAGGCCACGCCGATGTCGCCAAGTTCCTGGGCGCGCGGATGCTTTACTGCGATGGCATGACCGCGCTCTTGATCTTCGGGGGTTTGTTCGCGGCGGGCCTGATGCAGTGGGGCGAGCTGGAGATGCTGGCCTACGGGATTTCGCTGTCGATCTTCGGGGTGCTGGGCGGGCTGATCGCGCCATGGCTGGACCGCGTGCTGGGCCCGCGCCGCGCCATCCAGCTGGAGGTCGGGGCCTGTATCCTGATCCTGATCGCCATGCTGGGCATGACCCGCGAGCAGATCCTCTATCTCTGGCCCTGGGACGCCAGCCAGGGCGTGCTGTGGAACGGCCCTCTGTTCCGCACCCTGCCGGAGGTGATCTATCTGGGTCTTGGCCTGCTGATCGCCGTCTTCGTCACCGCCCAGTACGCCTCGAGCCGCACCCTCTTGGTGCGCCTGGCCCCGCCCGACCGGATGGCGGCGTTCTTCGGCCTGTTCTCGCTATCGGGTACCGCGACCATGTGGGTCGGCTCGCTGCTGGTGGCCCTGGCCACCAAGATGTTCGACAGTCAGGTCGCGGGCTTCATCCCGATCGCGGGTCTGTTGGCGCTGGGGCTACTGGGGCTGTTTACCGTGAAGGGCGGGGGACGGGAGGCGTGAGGGAGGGGCTCAGGATCCCTCTCACTTAGAGAGAGGGATTTTGTTGGAGGACCCCCGCACTGGCCTCGACCCGTTGACCCCGCTATCACCACGCCATGCGGCATGTCGCTCTCCTCACCGCCCCGTGGCGCGAGCCGGTCTGGGCGCTGGCGCCCTTCCGGGACGAGCCTTTCGCCTGCGCGCTGGTCACGGGCGGGGCGGGGCGGTGGTCGTATCTGTTGCGTATGCCCGACGCGACGCTGAGCCTGTCCGCCACCGACAGCGCCGATCCCTTTGCAGCTCTCGCCGCGCTGGTCGGTCCCCGCCTGCCGACCCACTCCGAAGGCCCGCCGTTCCAGGGCGGCGTGGTGGGGCTGGGCGCCTATGAGCTGGGCGACCGGGTCGAGGATCTGGGTCTTGACCGCACCGACTGGCCGGACCTGACCTGCGCCCGCTACCCCGCCCTGCTGGCCTTCGACCATCACGCGCGTCAGGTGATCGCCGTGGGGCGCGGCGAGGCTGAGGCCGAGGCGAACGCGCGCGCCGCCGACGCCCTGGCCTGGCTGGAGGTCGCCGCGCCTGAGCGCGCCGACCCGGTTGGTCCGCTCTGCGCCGACCTCGTCGCCAGCGACCCCGCCACCTATGAGACCGCCGTGGCGCAGGTGGTCGAGCGGATCCTGAGCGGCGAGATCTTCCAGGCCAATATCGCCCGCACCTGGACAGGGCGGCTGGCGGCGGGCGCCGACCCGTTCGACCTGTTCGTGCGCCTGCGCCAGCAGAGCCCGGCGCCGTTCTCGGCCTATTGGCGGCTGCCCGGGCGGGCGCTGGTGTCCAACTCGCCAGAGCGGTTCCTGAAGCTGGACCCGTCCGGCGCGATTCAGACCCAGCCGATCAAGGGCACCCGTCCCCGGGGCCGCGACGCCGCCGAGGACCGCGCCCTCGCCGCCGAGCTTCTGGCCAGCGACAAGGACCGGGCTGAGAACCTGATGATCGTCGACCTGATGCGCAACGACCTGGCCCGCGTCTCGCCGGCCGGTAGCGTGCGCGCGCCGACCCTGTTCGCGGTCGAGAGCTTCGCCAACGTGCATCATCTGGTCTCGACGGTCACTGCGCGCCTGGCCGACGGGCGAGGCGTCGCCGACCTGCTGCGGGCCAGTTTC
>NCDQ01000023.1 GCA_002280275.1 Caulobacter vibrioides
CAAGATCTACATCCGCTCCGGGAACGGCGGCGGCGGATCGGTGTCGTTCCGCCGCGAGAAGTACATTGAGTACGGTGGCCCGGACGGCGGCGATGGCGGTCGCGGCGGCGATGTGTGGATCGAGGCCGTCGAAGGCCTGAACACTCTGATCGACTACCGCTACCAGCAGCACTTCAAGGCCGGGACCGGCGTCCATGGCATGGGCCGAGCGCGCCACGGCGCCGCCGGCGAGGACGTCGTCCTGAAGGTGCCGGTCGGCACCGAGGTGCTGGAGGAGGACAAGGAAACCCTGATCGCCGACCTTGACCACGCCGGGATGCGCATCCTGCTGGCCAAGGGCGGCAACGGCGGCTGGGGCAACCTGCACTTCAAGGGCCCGGTGAATCAGGCCCCGAAGTACGCCAACCCCGGCCAGGACGGCGAGGAGCGCTGGATCTGGCTGCGGCTGAAGCTGATCGCCGATGTCGGTCTGGTGGGCCTGCCCAACGCCGGCAAGTCGACTTTCCTGGCCGCGGCCAGCGCCGCCAAGCCGAAGATCGCCGACTATCCGTTCACCACCCTCACGCCGAACCTCGGGGTCGTGGACCTGTCGAGCAGCGAGCGGTTTGTCCTCGCGGACATCCCCGGCCTGATCGAAGGCGCCTCTGAAGGCGCGGGCCTTGGCACTCGGTTCCTGGGCCACGTCGAACGGTCGGCCACGTTGATCCACCTGATCGACGCCACTCAGGATGATGTGGCGGGAGCTTACGAGACGATCCGGGGCGAGCTCGAAGCCTATGGCGACGAACTGGCCGACAAGGCCGAAATCCTGGCCCTGAACAAGATCGACGCCCTCGACGAAGAGACCCTCGCGGAAAAGGTCGCCGAACTGGAAGCCGTCTCAGGGATCAAGCCTCGGCTGGTGTCCGGCGTCTCGGGCCAGGGCGTGACGGAGTTGCTGCGCGCGGCCTACAAGCAGGTGCGCATCCGCCGCGGAGATCTCGAGGAAGAGATCGAGGACGACGAGGATCACGTGGACGAGACTCCCGGAGGCTGGACGCCGTGACATCGGGCTCCCGGGAGGCCTTCAAGACCGCCCGCCGCATCGTGTTCAAGGTCGGTTCGGCCCTGTTGGTCGACGCCGAGACGGGCGCGGCCAACCGCGCCTGGCTGGAGGCGTTCTGCGCCGACGCCGCCGCGCTGCGCGCCGCTGGCAAGCAGGTTCTCGTGGTCTCGTCGGGCGCGGTCGCGCTGGGCCGTCGTCGCCTGGGCCTGAGCAGCCAGCGGGCCACCCTTCCTGAGAAGCAGGCCGCCGCAGCGGCAGGGCAAAGCCTTCTGATGCGCGCCTGGGAAGAGGCGTTCGAGCCCCACGGGATTGGCGTCGCCCAGATCCTGCTGACCCGAGATGACACCGAGATGCGTCGCCGCTGGCTGAACGCCCGGGCGACGACCGAGACCCTGATGAGCCTCGGCGTGGTGCCCGTGGTCAACGAGAACGACACGGTCGTGACCGAGGAGATCCGCTACGGCGACAATGATCGCCTCGCCGCGCGGGTCGCGCAGATGGCCGGCGCCGACCTCCTGGTGCTGCTGTCGGACATCGACGGCCTCTACACCGCCGACCCCCGCAAGAATCCCAAGGCCGAGCACATCGCCTTGGTGTCGGAGATTACGCCGGAGATCGCCGGCATGGCCGAGGGCGCCAACGCCGCGGCGGGAGTCGGGACGGGCGGCATGGCCACCAAGATCGCCGCCGCCCGAATCGCCCGCGCCGCCGGCTGCGCCACGCTGATCACCCTGGGCTCGCGCTCTCATCCGTTGGCCGCCATCGCCGCAGGCGAAAAGGCGACTCTGATCGAGGCCGGCGCCTCCCCGGCCGCCGCCTACAAGGCCTGGATCGCCGGATCGCTGGCGCCGCAGGGTTGGGTCACGGTCGACACCGGCGCCGCCAACGCCCTGGTCTCGGGCAAGAGCCTGCTGGCTGCGGGTGTGCGCGCCGTAGAGGGACCTTTCGACAAGGGCGACGCGGTACGGGTCCGCGACGAGACCGGGCGCGAAGTGGCGCGGGGCCTCGTCCGCTATGACAGCGCCGACGCCCAGCGGATCGCCGGCCTGCGCTCCGACGCCATCGAGGCCGAGCTTGGCTTCACCGAAGGGCCGATGATCCACGCCGACGACCTGGCGATCTCCGCCTGAGATGAGCGCGCCCCTCGCCCCGTTCCGCGTGAAGGAATGGCGGGACGTCACCCGCGAGATCTTCCGCGACCAGATCATGCCGGCCAATCAGCCGGCTGTGCTGAAGGGCCTGGTCGCCGACTGGCCCGCCGTGCTCGCCGCGAAGACCTCGGATGAAGCGATCGCCGAGTACCTGGCGCGCATGGACGCCGGCAAGCCGATCACCATCCTGACCGGCGGGCCGGAGATCGGCGGCCGGTTCTTCTACACCGAGGCCATGGACGGCCTGAACTTTCGTCGCCAGCCCACGCGTCTGATCGAGGCGTTGAAGGGGCTTCTGGCGTTCCGAAGCTCGCCCGAGCCGCCTGCCCTGGCCGTACAGTCGATCCCGACGGAAGGCGCATTGCCGGGCTTCGCCGGCGCCAATCCGCAGCCCTTGCTGGAGGACGCGCTCGCCGCGCCGCGCATCTGGCTGGGCAATGCGATCGTCACCGCCACCCACTTCGACATGAACTACAACATCGCCTGCGCGGTGGCGGGGCGGCGGCGCTTCACCCTGTTCCCGCCAGAGCAGCTGAAAAACCTGTATCTGGGTCCGCTGGAGTTCACCCCGGCCGGGCCGCCTGTCAGCCTGGTGGATATCGCCAATCCCGACCTCGCCCGCTTTCCGAGGTTCCAGGAAGCCTGGGCCAGCGCTCAGTCGGCTGAGCTGGAGCCGGGGGATGCGATCTACATTCCGTACTTCTGGTTCCACAATGTGGAGTCGCTCGACCGCTTCACGGTGCTGGTGAACTATTGGTGGAACGAGCCACGCACCGTCATGGGCCGGCCCCTCGAAGCGCTGCTGCACGCCCTGGCCTCGCTGCGGGGCCTGTCCGCCGAGGAGCGCCGGATCTGGCGGGAGGTCTTTGACCACTACGTCTTCCAGGTCCACGGTGACCCCGTCGCCCATATCCCGCCCGAACGTCACGGCTCGCTGGGCGAGATGACGCCGGAACACCTCGCGCGCGTCCGGGAAATCCTGATCGCGGCGCTTGGGGGTAGGCCGTAGCCTTCGGCGCGAATTCGGCTAGGTTCCGCCGCTCGTAAGGAGCATCTCATGGCTTATCGCAGCCTGCGCGAATTCATCGAGGTCCTGGAGGCCAAGGGCGAGCTGGTGCGCGTCAAGGAGCCGGTCTCGAGCGTTCTCGAAATGACCGAGATCCAGACGCGCCTCTTGGCGACCGGCGGACCGGCGGTGCTGTTCGAGCACGTGCTGCTGCCCGATGGCTCCCGCTCGGAGATGCCGGCGCTCGCCAACCTGTTCGGCACGGTCAAGCGCGTGGCCATGGGCGTCACCCTGGGCGGCGAGCCGCGCGAGACGGCCGGCGAACTGCGTGAGGTCGGCGAGCTTCTGGCCTTCCTGCGTCAGCCCCAGCCGCCGAAGGGCCTCAAGGACGCCCTCGACATGCTGCCCCTGGCCAAGACGGTCATGAGCATGCGACCCGGGACGGTGAAGAAGGCGCCCGTGCAGGAGGTCGTCCTGACCGGCGACCAGATCGATCTCTCCAAGCTGCCCGTCCAGACCTGCTGGCCCGGCGAGCCTGCGCCGCTGATCACCTGGCCGCTGGTCGTGACCAAGGGCCCCAGCAAGGACCGCGAGGACGACTTCAACCTCGGCATCTACCGCATGCAGGTCCTCTCCAAGGACCGCTGCATCATGCGCTGGCTGGCGCATCGCGGCGGCGCCCAGCACTACGCCCGCCACAAGAAGGCGGGGAACAAAGAGCCCCTGCCCGCCTGCGCCGTCCTGGGCGCGGATCCGGGCACTATCCTGGCCGCCGTGACGCCGGTGCCCGACACCCTGTCAGAGTACCAGTTCGCCGGCCTGCTGCGCGGGGCCAAGGTCGATCTCGTCCCGGCCAAGACCGTGCCGCTGATGGTGCCGGCCCACGCTGAGATCGTCATCGAGGGCCACGTCCTGCTGGATGAGTACGCCGACGAAGGGCCCTACGGCGACCACACCGGCTACTACAACAGCGTCGAGAAGTTCCCGGTCTTCCAGGTGACCGCGATCACCATGCGCAAGGACCCGATCTACCTGACCACCTTCACCGGCCGTCCGCCGGACGAGCCCAGCGTGCTGGGCGAGGCGCTGAACGAGGTGTTCATTCCGCTGATCCGCCAGCAGTTTCCCGAGATCGTCGACTTCTGGCTGCCGCCCGAGGGCTGCAGCTACCGCATCGCCGTGGTGTCGATGAAGAAGGCCTATCCCGGCCACGCCAAGCGCGTGATGCTGGGCGTGTGGAGCTATCTGCGCCAGTTCATGTACACCAAGTGGGTGATCGTCGTGGACCACGACATCAACGCCCGCGACTGGAAGGACGTGATGTGGGCGATCAGCACCAAGATGGACCCAGCGCGGGACATCACGGTGATCGAGCACACGCCCATCGACTATCTCGACTTCGCCTCACCCGAGAGCGGCCTCGGCTCCAAGATCGGCCTCGACGCCACCGACAAGTGGCCCCCTGAGACCAAGCGCGAGTGGGGCGAGGTTATCCGCATGGACCAGGACGTGGTGGACAAGGTCAGCGCCATGTGGAGCCGGCTGGGCCTGCCGGGTGACGGCAAGCCGATCTGGAAGTAGGCTCTTCGCGCGGACACGGTCGGGGGCCATGGATGAGCGCTTTCGAGTTCTACTTCAGCTTCTTCGGGCTGATCCTGGGCATAGCGGTGGCCAATGTGGCGATCGGGTTCGGGCGGCTATGGCGCGCGCGCGGGCAGGTTCGTGTCGGCGCCTGCCTCCCGCTGCTGGGCGTCTGGCTCTTGTGCCATGCGGTGCTGAACTGGAGTTCGGCCTGGCACTCGCTCCAGGCCGTGCCGGTCAGCCCCACCTCGCTCTTCATCGGGCTTTTCGTCTCCTTGCCCTATGTGCTGGTCAGCACCGTGATGTTTCCCGAGGACGCCGAGCGGGCGGGGTCTCTGGACGACTTCTACCTGTCGCACTCGCGGCTGGTCATGGGGGCCATGATGGTTCCGACTCTGGTCGGCATGATCGGCTATGTCGCGCTCTTCGGCCGGCACTATTCGCCAGCCAGCCTGGTCGAGACCTTCCTGGTGGTCTTCCTGGTTCCTCTGGTCCTGTTCTTCTGGCGGAACCTCTGGGCGCATCGCATCGGCCTGGCCCTGTCGGCGCTGCTGGTCGTCTGGTGGATGTACCGGTGAGCGTCTTCGGATCCGGGCGCGAGGGCGGGGAAGACCGGGTCAGCCAGATGTGGGGCCGGCTTGGTTTACCGGGAGACGGCAAGCCGATCTGGAAGCCTTGATCCGCGGGGCGACAGCCTGGACTGTCGACATCTGTCAGCCCCGCACGTCGCCGATGACGCCTGTTCGCCAAGCCGCTAATTTATGACTCGCCGGCTGGGGGAGACATGGACGCGATCGAGATCTTCTTCACCGCCTACGGCGCGTTACTGGCTCTGGCTGTCGCCAAGCTGTTGTCGAACGTGGCGCGGATCGCTCAGGCGCGGGACAACGTCCGTATCGGTTGGTCGACGCCCCTGTTCATGCTGCTGTTGCTGCTGGACATCTGCAGCCTGATCAACAACGGCGGTCGTGTATTCGGTCTGGCTGATCTGAGCTTGAGGCTGGTCACCAACGGCGTGATCACGGCAAGCCTCTACTATCTGCTGGCGACCCTGACCGCGCCCGACGACCTCAGCAAGACCCCGGACCTAGACGACTACTATGATCGCCATCGCCCCCTTCTGATCGGCGGGATGGCTTTGGGCAGCATTCTCGGCTTCGAGGTCAACGCTGTTCTGATCCGCGGCTTCAGCGAAACGCTCGAAGCGCGCTGGATGGGCTTGAACGCGGCGCTGATGCTCGCCTTCTATCTGTTGATCGCGGTGCTGCTGTTCGTCCGCAACCGGGCGGTTAACCGGGTCGCGCTGGCGATCCTCAACGCGATCTTCGTGGTCGTTCTATTCACCTTCTAGCCGGCCTTGCGCCAATGGCTCTTGCCAGGGCGGTCCTAAGGGGCGACGACAGCGGCTATGCGCCGCTCGATGCTTATCGCCGCCTCCGCCCTGCTTGCTTTCGGAGCCCCCGTCATGGCCCAGACGCCATCGCCCCAATCCGCCGGCCCGGCGCCGTGGGACCAGCCTTTCCTGCCGCCGGCCCCGCCTTGGCAGGGCGCCAGCCAGGCGCTGATCCGTGACAAGGCCGATCCGTGGGTGACGCCGTTCGAGGCCGACGCCGAGCACAATTTCTCGCCGACCTACGCCGACACCCGCGCCTGGTTCCAGAAGCTGGACAAGGCCAGCCCCCTGATCCGCGTCGAGGACTTCGGCGTCTCGCCGCAAGGCCGCGAGATCTTCGCGGTGATCGCCAGCAGGGATGGCGAGAAGCTCGATCCAAAGAAGCCGCTCCTGCTGGTCCAGGCGGGCATCCATCCCGGCGAGATCGACGGCAAGGACGCCGGCATGATGCTGCTGCGCGACATGGCGTTCCACGGCAAGGACGGGCTGCTCGACAAGGTCAACCTCGTTCTGATCCCGATCCTGTCGGTCGATGGCCACGAGCGCTCGGGCGCCTATTCGCGTCCCAACCAGCGAGGCCCGCGCATCCAGGGCTGGCGCAACACCGCCACCAACCAGAACCTCAACCGCGACTTCATGAAGCTGGACCAGCCGGAGATGCGGGCGCTGAAACGCCTGCAGGCCAAATACAAGGCTGATCTCTATGTCGACGTCCACGTGACCGACGGCATGGACTACCAGTACGACGTCACCTACGGCTTCAACGGCGAGAACGGCGTCTGGAACCGCTCGCCCGCCATCGCAAAGTGGCTGGACGGGGTGCTGAAACCCGTCATGAACCAGAGCCTGGAGGCGCAGGGCCATATCCCGGGCGAGCTGGTGTTCGGCGTCGACGAGCACAATCCGAAAGCCGGCTTCTCGGACGGCGGGCTGGGCGAGCGCTTTTCGAACGGCTGGGGCGCAGCGGCCCACGTCCCGACCATCCTGATCGAGAACCATAGTCTCAAGCCTCACGCCCAGCGCGTGCTGGGGACCTATGTCTTCATCGAAACGGCCCTGAAGCTGCTGGCCGATCAAGGCGGCGACCTGCGCAAGGCCATCGCGGCCGACAGCGCCCTGCGCCCGGCGGAGATCCCGGCCAACTTCGTCGCTGATCCGAAACCCGCCTACACGCGCGCCTTCAAGGGCATCCGTTACGAGTACTACGACAGCCCCGCCTCGGGTCGGAAGGAAGTGCGCTGGCTGGGCGAAGCTGATCCCCAGATCTGGAACGTCCCGTTCTATGGCTCCAAACCCTCGCTGACGCTCAAGCGCCCGACCGCTTACTATGTGCCCAGCCATCGCGCCGACATCATCGAGCGCCTGAAGCTGCATGGCGTGGCGCTGGAGACCCTGCCCGTCGACAAGACGCTCAAGGTCGAGATGATCCGCCTGGTCGAGCCCAAGATCGCCCCGCGCGCCAATGAAGGCCACGTCCAGATCAGCGTGGAGAAGGTGACGACCGAGGCCCGCGACTGGACCTTCCCGAAGGGTTCGGTGCGCGTGCCCACCGACCAGCCGCTGGGCGACCTCGTCGTGCTGCTGCTGGAGCCGCAGTCGAGTGAAAGCCTATTCGCCTGGGGCATGGTTCCCGAGGTGCTGAGCCGTGTGGAGTACATTGAGCCCTACGCGATCGCCCCGCTGGCCGAGAAGATGATGGCCGCCGATCCCGCCCTGAAGGCCGAGTTCGAAGCCAAGCTGGCGGCGGAGCCAAAGTTCGCCGCCGATCCGGCCGCGCGGCTGGCCTGGTTCTACAAGCGCACGCCGTTCTACGACGATCACCACCTGCTCTACCCGATCGCCCGCGAACTCGCGCGATAAGGTCGTCGGGTTGCCGAGCCCGGGCGGAAGGCCTCATATGGCGCTCCGCTCGGGGGAGCGGGCGTAAGGACGACGAAAAGACTATGGATACGATCGCTTCCGGCCACTCTGCGGCGCTCTGGGCCGGCCTCAACCTTTTCCTGCTGCTGATCCTCTCGCTGCTGGTCGTGCGCCTGCGCCAGAAGCACAAGGTGGCGCTGGGCGACGAGGGCATTCCTGAACTGGCCCGCGCGATCCGCGCCTTCGGCAACGCCTCGGAATACATCCCGTCGGGTGGCGATCGGCATGGTCGCCACGTGGCTGGCCTACATCTTCGCCGGCGTGGCCCTTCTGCTGTCGGCCATCGGGTAGCTACGAATTGTCCTCCCCCGTTGCACGGGGGAGGAGATCACGTCCATAAGACCCCATGGACGATAATCTGCTGCATGACGTGGTCGCCGCCGCGCGCAAGGCCGGGGCCGACGCGGCCGAAGCTGTCTTCGCCGAGCGCCAATCCCTTTCCGTTTCAGTCCGCCTGGGTGAGCTTGAGGAGGTCGAGCGCGAGGAGGCCCGCGATCTGGGTCTTCGTGTTTTCATCGGCCAGCGCAGCGCCACCGTCTCCGGTTCCGACATCTCGCCCGAGGCCCGCGCCAAGCTGGTCGAACGCGCCGTGGCCATGGCGCGCCTGGCGCCGGAAGATCCCTACGCCAGCCTCGCGCCCCAGGATCGCCTCGCACGGGGTCCGTTCCCGAACCTTGATCTGATCGATGCCTACGAGCCCTCGGCCGAGACCCTGGAGACCCAGGCCCGCATCGCTGAGGAGCATGCTCGCGCGGTCAAGGGCGTCACCAATTCCGACGGCGGTTCGGCCACCTGGTCGTCGTCGCGCTGGGCCCTAGTCACCAGCGACGGCTTCCACGGCGCGCACGCGGCCACGGGGCACTCGATCTCGGCCTCAGCCATCGCCGGCGAGGGCGCGGGCATGGAGCGCGGTGGCGAAGGCCGCTCGACCCGTCACTTCGGCGACCTGCCGGCGGCGGGCGACATCGGCATGGAGGCTGGCCGCCAAGCCGTGGCCCGTCTAAACCCCCGCAAGATCGCCTCGACCACCGCGCCGGTGATCTTTGAAAACCGCCTTGCCATGAGCCTGATCGGGCCGCTGCTGGGCGCGATTTCCGGGCCGTCCATCGCGCGCGGCACCTCGTTCCTGAAGGACAAGCTGGGCCAGGCGATCTTCGCCAAGGGCGTCAACCTGCTGGAGGATCCGCACCGGGTGCGGGGCCTCGGCTCGGCGCCGTTCGACGACGAGGGCGTGGCCACGCAGGCCCGCGCCCTGATCGAGGACGGCGTTCTGACGACCTGGTTGCTGAACACCAGCGCGGCCAAGCAGCTGGGGCTTGCGACCACCGGCCACGCCTCTCGCGGCCTGGCGGGTCCGTCCGGCGTCTCGACCCACAACCTGACGCTCCAACCCGGAACCCAGGACCTGAAGGGCCTGATGAAGGACGCCGGGACGGGACTGGTGGTCACCTCGATGTTCGGTCCCTCGTTGAACGGCAACACCGGCGACTGGTCGGTGGGCTGTTCGGGCTACTGGTTCGAGAACGGCGAGAGCACCGGTCCGGTCACCGAGATCACCGTCGCCGGCAATCTGATCGACATCTACGCCCGTCTCGTGCCGGGCTCTGACCTGGAGCTGCGCGGCGCCAGCAACAGTCCGTCCTTGCTGGTGGACGCCCTGGCGATCGCGGGCAAATGAACGACTTGGACCTGATCATCGCCGCAGCGCGGGAGGCGGGCGAACTGGCGCTCAGCGCCCGCGAGAACGGCCTGAAGATCTGGTCCAAAGAAGGCGGCTCGCCGGTCACGGACGCCGACCTCGCCGTCGACACCCTGCTGCGCACCGAACTGCGCGCCGAGCGGCCAGACTATGGCTGGCTGTCGGAAGAGACCGCCGACGACCCGGCGCGCCTCTCCACCGGACGCCAGTTCGTGGTCGATCCCATCGACGGCACGGTGGCCTTCATGAAGGGCAAGCCGTGGTTTGCGGTGTCGATCGCCGTGGTCGAGGACGGCAAGCCCATCGTCGCCGTGGTCCACGCTCCGGCCCTAGACGAGACCTACGCCGCCACCCTGCAGGGGCCGGCCACTCTGAACGGCGCGCCGATCGCTCCCAGCGCCACGCAGGCGCTGGAAGGCGCGGCCATGCTGGGCGACGCCAAAATGTTCGCCCACCCCGCCTGGCGCGAGCCGTGGCCGACGATGCGGATCGAAACCCGCAACTCGATCGCCTACCGGGCGTGCCTTGTCGCCGCCGGCGCCTTTGACGCCGCCGTGGCGCTGTCTCCCAAAAGCGAGTGGGACGTGGCGGCCGCCGATCTGATCTGTCAGCGCGCTGGCGCGGCGCTCAGTGATCACAAGGGCCGCCCCTACGCCTATAATCGGCCCGTTCCGCAGGTTCCGAGCCTGGTTTGCGCCAATCGCGCGCTAGCGCCATTGATCCTTAACCGTGTCGGGCATATCGAGCTGCCATAACCATAATTCCTCGCAGGAACTTGCTCAAAATGCCTGACAAGCAGCTTCTTCATATCGTAGTCGGCGGCGAGCTTAAGGACGTCTCGGGCGTCGAATTCCGCGACCTCTCCAAGGTCGAGTTCGTCGGCGCCTATCCGAGCTACGACGAGGCCCACAAGGCCTGGAAGGCCAAGGCCCAGGCCACGGTCGACAACGCCCACGCCCGCTACTTCATCAGCTCGGGGGCCGGATCACTGGCCCCCACCTGACCGCTTGGCGGTCGTCCGCCCCCAACGGGGGGCGGAAGGCGCGCGCTCTTCTTCCCCCTCCGGGGGAGGAGGGCCGAAGGCCCGGAGGGGGCGAGTCGTCCGCCTACTCCCGCCGAAGAATCTTGTCCGTCAGCATCTTGCCCAACATGCCGGCGCGGAAGGTCTTCTTCATCTCGACGGGGTCGTAGTCGTCGCTCTCGACCCATTCGCTGAAGGTGAGGCCCTTGGGCTCGCCCTTCTCAAGATACTGCTCGAAGACGTAGTCCAGCACGCCGGTGTTGCCGTGCTTGATGTGCAGGTAGCGCGGCCCCAGCTGCTGCATCGCCTCGCGGATCGGCTGACCCAGCCGGTAGTGGGCGTAAAAGACGCTCATGATCCCCGCCCGGTCTGCGCCGGACTTGCAGTGCATCAGGGCCGGATACTCGATCCGCTCGAACAGTTCCTTGGCGCCCCGCACCCGCTCGCGGATGGGGACCTCACGCGAGGTGATCACGAAGTCGACGAAGTTCAGCCCCAGGCGCTCGCAAGCGTCCTTCTCCAGCGCGTAGAAGCTGCCGTCGAAGCCGCCGCGCAGGTTCACGATCGTCTTGATCCCTCGACGCTTCCACCAGGCCAGTTGGAACGGCCAGGGCTGGTTGGCGCGGATAAGCTCCGGGCTGATCCAGTGGGCGTTCGAGAAGCCCAGCCGCAGATAGGCGTGGTCGTTCCACAGATAGTGGAGATAGGTCTTGAACCGGCCCCAGGGCGTGGTGAGGTCGAACTTGGCCAAGGCGGCGCGATCCTTCGGAAATTCCGGTCCTAACTAGGGGCTTAGCCCGCGAAAGGCAAAATCCCGCGACGATCCGCCTTCAGAGCGTCGCTTTTCACAGACACTGAGCCCCACGCGTCCTTGACAGCCTCGCCCTGACAGCCGACCCCTCCCCCATGACCGCACAGGATCGTCCGCAGCCCTCGAACCGCGCCCTGATGGGCCGGATGTGGCGCGAATTCCTTCAGCCGCGCTGGAAGGGCTTCCTGGTCTCGATGATCAGCGCCGTGATCGTAGCGCGCCTGACGGTGATGCTGGGCGAATATGTCGAGCCCGCCGTCGACAAGCTGATCGCCCACCCCCAGCCGGGCGCCCTGATCTGGGTGCCGCTGACCATCGCCGCCTTGGCTGTGGGGCGCGGTGTGTTCCAGGTGATCCAGGCCAGTCTGATCAACCGCATCGGCAACGGCGTGGTCGGCGACATGCAGACGCGCCTGTTCGGCCGCCTGATCCGGGCGGACTTGGCCCGCCTGCGCGGCGCCCACTCGGGCTCCTATGTGGCCTCGGTGCTCTACGACGCCGGCCTGATCCGGGAAGCCGCGACCACCGGCGTCGTCAACTATGTCCGCGAAGCCCTGATCGTCGCCATCACCCTGTGGGCGCTGTTCAACAGCGATCCGATCCTGGCCGCCGGCGTGCTGATCATCGTGCCGGGCGTCAGCGGGGTGATCCGTCACTTCTCCAAGCGCACGACCAAGGCCGCCAAGGGCGCCATGGGCGAGACCTCCAACCTCTCCACGGCGATCATGGAGAGCCTGGACGGGGTCAAGATCGTCAAGATGGAGAACCGCGAGGCCTATGAGGAGGCCCGCGTCGCCGCCGTGGTCGAGCGCCGCCAGCGCCACCTGATCAAGGGCAGCAACGCCCGCGCCATGGCCGCACCGGCGACCGAGCTGTTCTCTCAGTTGGTGATCGCCGCCGTCTTCGCCTACGCCGGCTGGCGGGCAATCACCGGCGCTCTGGTCGTCGGCCCCTTCACCCTGCCGCCGATCACGCCCGGGGGCTTCCTGAAGTTCGTCATCCTGCTGGGCATCGCGGCTCAGTCCTTGCGCCAGGTCGCCAACCTGCAGACCGTGTTCAGTGAGGGTCTGACCGCCGCTCGTCGCCTGTTCGAAGCGCTCGACGTGGCCCCGACCATCGTCGATCCGGCCGACGCCAAGGCGCTGCCGCCGGGCGAAAGCATGATCGCCCTGGCCGACGTGACCTTCTCGTACGGCGCGGACATTCCGGCCCTGTCGAACGTCAATCTGCAGGCGCGCAAGGGTGAGACTGTGGCCTTGGTCGGTCCGTCGGGCGGCGGCAAGAGCTCGATCCTGAACCTGATCCCGCGCTTCTACGACGTGAACGCCGGCGCGGTGACCATAGACGGCCACGACGTGCGCTCGGTGACGATCGCCACGCCTGTCGGGCGGTCAGCGCCAGCGCATCGCCATCGCCCGCGCCTTCCTGAAGGACGCCCCGATCCTGCTGCTGGACGAGGCGACCAGCGCGCTGGACACCGAGAGCGAGGCCCAGGTCCAGGCGGCGCTGGAGCGCCTGATGGCGGGCCGCACGACGATCCTGATCGCCCACCGCCTGTCGACCGTGAAGAACGCCGACCGCATCTACGTGATCGACAAGGGGCGGGTCGTCGAGACGGGGGCCCATCCCGAGCTCGTCCGCGCCGGCGGCCTCTATGCGCGCCTCGCCAAGGCCCAGGATCTGGACCACCCGGCGCCCGACCAGGACGGGGAGATCAAGGCTTGAGACCGCTTCGTTCACCCTGGGTGATGAGCGCGCTGACCCGGCTTTTCTCGGGCTACATCGCTCTGACCTACAAGACTTTGCGCTGGACGCGCGAGGGGCAGGAGATCGCCGAGCGCGTTCAGGCCGAGGCCCTGGCCAGCGGCGGCGGCGCGATCCTGGCGCTGTGGCATTCGCGGGTTCCCGTAGGGCCCGCGACCTGGCCGCAGGGGCCGGACAAGCCGGAGATCCGCGTCCTGGTCAGCCAATCGCGCGACGGCGAGTTCATCGCCCGGGTGATCGCGCGCCTGGGCCTGCCGTCGATCCGGGGCTCGTCCCTGAAGAAGACCGCAGACACCAGCAAGAACAAGGGCGGCGAGCAGGCCTTCCGCGACATGGTCAAGTGGGTCAAGGACGGCGGGGCCATGGCCATCACTCCGGACGGGCCGCGCGGCCCCGTCGAGGTGATGCAGAAGGGCGCGGTCGCCCTGGCAAGGGTCAGCGGCGCGCCGGTGCTGTTCGTCGGCGTGGCGGTCAATCCCTGCATCCGCCTCAAGACCTGGGACCGCACCATCATTCCCCTGCCCTTCGCCAAGGCGGCGATGGTCTGGGACGGCCCGGTTCACGCCGGTCGAGACGACGATCCCGAAGCTCTGGTCGAAGCCTGGGGCGCGCGGCTGAGCGCTGTTTCCCGCCGCGCGGAAGCCATTGTCGGCGAAACCCCGCCCAAAGATTGATCCCGCCCCGCCTTGGTGGGATGTAGGACCCATGCCGCACGACGCCCACGGACACGCTCACGATCATGGCCACGGTCATGGCCATCATGGTCATGACCATGGGCACGGGCATGGCCATCACCACCACGGCCATCACGGCCACCATCATCACGCCCCTAAAGACTTCGGCCGCGCCTTCGCGGTCGGCACGGCGCTGAACCTCGGCTTCGTCATCGTCGAGGCGGGGGCCGGGATCTTCACGCACTCGTTGGCGCTCTTGGCCGACGCCGGCCACAATCTGTCGGACGTCCTGGGTCTCCTGCTGGCCTGGGGCGCGACCGTGCTGGCCAAGCGCGCGCCTAGCGCACGGCGCACCTATGGCCTGCGCAAGGGCACAATCCTGGCCTCACTGGCCAACGCCGCCCTGCTGCTGGTCGCCGTCGGCGCCATCGCCTGGGAGGCCGTCCGCCGCTTCGCGGCGCCGCAGCCCATTGAGACGGGCCCCGTGATGATCGTCGCGGCCATCGGCATCGTCATCAACACCGCCACGGCGCTGATGTTCATGAAGGGGTCAAAGGAAGACCTCAACGTTCGGGGCGCCTTTTTGCACATGGCCGCCGACGCGGCCGTCTCGGCCGGCGTGGTCAGCGCCGCGCTCGCCATGACCTTCACCGGCTGGATGTGGCTGGACCCCGTGGTGAGTTTGGTCATCGTGGCGGTGATCGTGCTGGGCACCTGGGGTCTGCTGCGCGACTCGCTGGACCTGGCCCTGGACGCCACGCCGCGCGGCATCGACACCCAGGCCGTGCGAGACTGGCTGGCCGCTCGCCCCGGCGTCAGCGAGGTTCACGACCTGCATATCTGGGCCATGAGCACCACCGAGACCGCGATGACCGCCCACGTCGTCCGCCCGCTGGACGCCGACCACGACCAGTTCCTGCACGACGCCTGCGCCGAGCTGGCCAGCCGGTTCAACATCGGCCACGTCACCATCCAGGTCGAAAGCAGCCACGGCGCGCACGCCTGCCGCCTGGCGCCGGCGGACGTCGTGTGATCCGCCCCGACGCGCTGAATCTATACCGGGCCGCCACGGGCCTTCTCGAACCCGTCGCCCCGGCCCTGCTGACCCACCGCGCCCGCAAGGGCAAGGAGGATCCCGCCCGTTTGGCCGAACGTCTAGCGCGGGCCGATACGCCCCGCCCTGAGGGTCCGCTCGTCTGGCTGCATGGCGCCAGCGTCGGCGAGAGCCTGTCGATCCTGCCGCTCGTGGAACGCCTTCGCGTCGAAAAGCCCAAGGTCACCGTGCTGGTGACCTCCGGCACCACCACCTCGGCCGCCCTGCTGGCCCAGCGCCTGCCGCCCGGCGCGATCCATCAGTACGCGCCCGTCGATGCGCCGGGGGCCGCCAGACGGTTTATCGCACGGTGGAAACCCGACCTCGCCGTCTTCGTCGAAAGCGAGTTGTGGCCGAACCTGCTGCTGGAGGCGAAGGCCGCCGGGACGCGCCTCGTTCTGGTCTCCGCCAAGCTGTCGGACCGCAGCTTCGCGAGCTGGTCAACGCGTCCGCAAGCCGCGCGCCGGCTGCTTTCCGTCTTCGACCTGATCCTCGCCCAGGACGCGCGCGCGCATCAGCGTTTCGAGAGTCTCGGCGGCAGGGTCGCGGGCGAGGCCGACCTGAAGTTCGGCGCGGCGCCGCTACCGGTCGATCCGGCGGCTCTGGCTGTGGAGCAAGCGCGGTTCCCTACCCCGCCCCTGTTGATCGCGAGCACGCACCCCGGCGAAGACGAGATCACGCTGGATAACATCGCCGCGCTTCCAGAGCGTCCCCCAGTGATCCTGGCGCCTCGTCACGTCGAGCGGGGCCCCGCCATCGTGGCCCTGGCCCAGGCGCGAGGCCTGTCGGCGTCGCTTCGCAGCCAGTCGCCCGGACAGCCCGCCGATGTGGTGGTCGCAGACACGCTTGGGGAGATGGGCCTGTGGTTCCGCTTGGCGCGCACCAGCGTCATCGCCGGAAGCCTCGTTCCCGATATCGGCGGCCATAATCCGCTGGAGGCCGCGCGGCTGGACTGCCCGGCGATCAGCGGTCCGTTCGTCGAGAACTGGACCTCGGCCTATGCAGGCCTGGAAGCGGTCGCCGGCGTGGTCATGACCGCGCCAAGCGACCTGGCCAAGGCCATCGCCGCCGATCTGAGTGATCCGGACGCGGCGCGGGCACGCGCGGCTCGCGCCCGAGACTTCGTTGACCGCCGCGACCAAGAGGCCCGGGCGGGCCTGTCGCGCATCCGTGAGCTGGCTCCATGAAACTCGGTACGCCCCGCTGGTGGTACGTCAAGAGCGGCGCCCCCTCGCCGGTGACCCGCGCCCTGCTCACGCCCCTGTCATGGCTATGGGCCGACGCCACCCGCCGTCGCATCGCGCGCGCGACGCCGGCGATCATTGGCGCGCCCGTGATCTGCGTGGGCAATGTCACCATGGGCGGCGCCGGCAAGACGCCGATCGTACGGGAACTGCTGCTGACCCTGACCCAGCGGGGCGTCGCCGCCCACGGCCTGTCGCGCGGCTATGGCGGCAAACTCAAGGGGCCAGTTCAGGTCGACACCGCTCGCCACACCGCCGCCGATGTGGGCGACGAGCCGCTGATGCTGGCGCAGGACTTCCCGATGTGGGTCGCCGCCGACCGCGTCGCTGGGGCCAGGGCGGCCGCGCGCAAGGGCGCCCAGGCGATCGTCATGGACGACGGCCACCAGAACCCCAATCTTCGCAAGGCCCTGTCGCTGGTCGTGGTCGACGGCGAAACGCGCGACGGCGAGTGGCCGTTCGGCGATGGTCGGGTCTTCCCGGCCGGACCGATGCGTGAACCGCTCAAGGTGGGTCTGTCCCGCGCGGACGCGGTGATCGTGTTGCTGCCGGTCGAGATGGCGCAGCCGGACGTCGAGCTGCTGACCGCGTTGGGCGACATCCCCGTGCTGGTCGCCCGACTGGAAGCCGCAGCCCCGGTCCCTAAGGGCCCGCAGGTGGGCTTCGCCGGCATCGCCAAGCCCTGGAAGGTTGAGAAGGCCCTGACCGCCGCTGGTTGTCAGCTCGTCGACTTCGCCCCCTTCCCCGACCACGGCGCCTATAGCGAGGCGACGCTCGCCTTCCTGGCGGACCGCGCCAAGGTCTACGATGCGGGGCTGGTGACGACCGAGAAAGATTGGGTCCGGCTCCCTCCGGCCTGGCGCGACAAGGTCACGCCCTGGCCCGTGCGCGCCCGGTTCGACGATCCGGACGCTCTGGACAAACTGCTGAAGAGCATCGGGCTGTAGGGACCAAATCCCTCCCCCTCGCGGGGGAGGATCGGATCACTTGTAGACCACGCCGCCCTTGATGACCGAGGTCACGCGCTGGAGTTCGGTGACGTCCTTCAGAGGATCGCCCTTCACCGCGATAAGGTCAGCCGCCTTGCCGGGCGTTAGGCTGCCGATCTCGTTGCTGAGCGAGAAATGGTCGGCCGCGTTGACCGTGGCGGTCTGGATGGCCTCCAGCGGGGTCAGGCCCGCCTTGACCAGCAGCGCGAACTCGCCGGCGTTGTCGCCGTGAGCCGAGACGCCGCTGTCGGTGCCGAAGGCGATCTTGACGCCGCCGGCGTGGGCGCGGCGAACCATGTCCAGCATCTTGGGCCCTGCCTCCAACGCCTTGGCCGTCTGGGCGGGGGTGAAGTAGTTGTTCGGCCCCAAGGCGATGCGGGTGACGAAGTCACCGGCCATCAGAGTGGGCACCAGGTAACCTCCGGACTTTTTCATCAGGGCGATGCCCTCGTTGTCCAGATAGGTGCCGTGCTCGATCGAGTCGCCGCCCGCCTTGAGGAACGCGTTGATGCCGTCACCGCCGTGGGCGTGGGCGGTCACCTTGCGGCCCATGCTGTGCGCGGACTCGACGATCGCGGCCAGCTCGGCGTCGGAGAACTGCTTGGCCAAGCCCGCAGCGGTGTTGGACAGCACCCCGCCCGTCGCCGTGATCTTGATGAGGTCGGCGCCCAGCCAGATCTGCTCCCGCACCGCGCGACGGCAGTCGTCAGCGCCCGAGCAGACCGAATCCGGCCGCAAGGCGTGCATGACGTCCTCGCTATAGCCGTTGATGTCGCCATGGCCGCCATGGACGGAGATCGATGATCCGGACGCCAGAATCCGCGGACCCGCCACGTCGCCGCGCTTGATACCTTCGCGAAGGGCGAAGATCGCCTGGCTGTTCGCGCCCAGATTGGCCACGGTCGTGAACCCGGCCATCAGGGTCTTGCGGGCGTATCCGGCCCCGACCATGGCGCTGTCGGACGGTGATTGTGTCACGGCCTGCAGGCGTCCGTTCGGGTTCTGCTGGCCGGTCAGGTGGACGTGGCTGTCGATCAGGCCGGGCAGCACGAAGCTGTCCTTCAGGTCGACGACCTTGCCGCCGGGCTCGGCGACATAGCCGTCGAGGACGCGCGTCACCTTGCCGTTTTCGAGGACCAGGGTCTTGGCGGTCTCGACCTTGCCGGTCGCAGGATCGGCGAGCAGGCGTCCCGCCTGGACGAAGGTCGCCTGCGCGTTCGCGGCGCCCGCCAGCGCGCTTGTCACGGCCAGGGCGCAGGCGCCCGCCATCCATTTCCGCATCACGTCCTTACGCCCCCGCTTTGCGCGCGAAGTCCCAGGCTCCCTTGGCCAGGACCGGCACGCGCGCTTCCATCAGCTGCGCATGGGCGCTGGCGGCGGTGCCGTCACGGACGCGGCCGACGATGCCCTGGCAGATGCCGGCCAGTCTGAAGAGGTTGTAGCTGAAATACCAGTCGAGTTCCGGCAGGCCGTCGCGTCCGGTGGCCTTGCAATAACGGGCCACGGCCTCTGGGATGGTCGGGACGCCATAGGCGGTCAGGTCTTCGATCCCCGACAGACCGCCGCGCTGATCGGACGGCATCACCCAGTTCATCAGGAAATAGCTGAAGTCGGCCAAGGGATTGCCCAAGGTCGACAGCTCCCAGTCCAGCACCGCGATCACCCGCGATTCGGTCGGGTGCAGGATCATGTTGTCGAGCCGGTAGTCGCCGTGGACGATCGAGGTCTGGTCGTCCGCCGGCACGGTGGCCGGCAGCCATTCCATCAAACGGTCCATCTCCTCGATCGTCTTGGTCTCGCTGGCCTTGTACTGCTTGGTCCAGCGGTCGATCTGGCGCGCGAAGTAGTTGCCGGGCTTGCCGTAGTCGGCGAGGCCGACGGCGGCGTAGTCGACGTTGTGCAGGGCCGCCAGGGTGTCGATCTGAGCCTCGTAGATCGCACGGCGCTCGGCCGGCTGATAGTCAGGCAGCGTGCCGTCCCACAGGATGCGCCCCTCGACGTTCTCCATCACGTAGAAGATTGTGCCGATGACGTCCTCGTCCATGCACAGCGCATAGGCCTTGGCGACCGGGAAGTCGGCCTTGTTCAGGCCCGAGATCACCTTGTACTCGCGGTCCACCGCGTGGGCGCTGGGCAGCAGCTTGCCCGGCGGCTTGCGGCGCAGGACGTACTTTCGGGCCGGGGTCACCAGCTGGTAGGTCGGGTTGGACTGGCCGCCCTTGAACTGGCGCACCTCCAGCGGACCGGCGTAGCCTTCGACATTGGCTTCAAGCCAGGCGGCCAACTTGGCCTCGTCGATGGCATGGCGGGGGTCGACGGGCTTGGTGCCGGAGTTCAGGTCCTGGGCGGACGGTTCGGCGGCTTCGGCCATGGCGCTTTCTCCCCAACGCTTGTTTGAATGGGGAGTTTAGAGGGTGACGGCGCTGAGGCAAGCGCCGATCCTCCCCCTAGCGGGGGAGGTGTCGGCCCGAAGGGACGACGGAGGGGGACGAGGCAAGGTCCGCAGAACTTCCCCCACCGTCCGCTGCGCGGACACCTCCCCCGCTGGGGGGAAGATTTAGGAAGGCTGCAACGACCGCCAGCCGATGTCGCGACGATAGAAGCCGCCTTCCAGCGAGACGTGCTCAAGCGCGCCATAAGCCGCCTCGCGGGCTTCGCTCAAGGTCTGGCCCAAGGCGCAGACGTTCAGCACCCGGCCGCCAGAAGCCACCAGTCGCCCCTCGAACTCACGCGTGGTGCCGGCGTGGAAGACCACGACGCCCGCGCCGAAGTCCTTGTCGGCGCCCTGGATGCGCCCGCCGGTCTTGGGCGCGTCGGGATAGCCCTCGGCCGCCAGAACCACGCAGATCGCCGCCTCTTCGCGCCACTGGGGCGGTTCAGCCGAGGCCAGTTCGCCCTTCGCCGCCGCCAGCAGGATCGGCACGATGTCGCTTTCCAGGCGCAGCATCAGGGTCTGACACTCGGGATCGCCGAAGCGGGCGTTGTATTCGACGAGCTTGGGCCCCGTCGGCGTCAGCATCAGGCCCGCATAGAGCACGCCGACATACGGATTGCCCTCGGCGGCCATGCCCTCGACGGTCGGGACGATCAGCTCGCGCCAAGCCTGGTCGATCAGGGCGTCGGTCAGGACGGGGGGCGGCGAATAGGTGCCCATGCCCCCGGTGTTGGGGCCCTCGTCGCCGTCATAGGCGCGCTTATGGTCCTGGGCCGCGCCGAACAGGACGGCGGTCTTGCCGTCGCAGACCGCGAACAACGAGGCTTCCTCGCCGTGCATGAACTCTTCGATCACCACCCGCGCGCCGGCAGAGCCGAAGCGGCCGCCCAGCATGTCGAGCACCGCGGCGTCGGCCTCGGCGCGCGTGGCGGCGATGACCACGCCCTTGCCGGCCGCCAGGCCGTCGGCCTTGATCACGAACGGCGCTTCCAGGGTGTCCAGGAAGAGGCCAGCCGAGGTCGCGTCCTCGAACACGCCATAGGCGGCCGTCGGCAGGCCATGACGCTGACAGAAGTCCTTGGTGAAGGCCTTGGAGGTCTCCAGCTGGGCGGCGCGCTGGCTGCCGCCAAAGCAGGGGATGCCGACCACCGCCAGCTTGTCGGCGAGGCCGACCTCCAGCGCCGACTCCGGACCGACCACCACAAGATCCGCGCCGATCTCCCGGGCCAGGGCCACCAAGCCCTCAGCGTCGGTCGCCTTGACCGCGCGCAGCTCGGCCACGGCTTCGATGCCTGGATTGCCCGGCGCCGCGACAAGGCGGCCGCACAGTGGCGACTGGGCGATCTTCCAGGCCAGGGCGTGCTCGCGCCCGCCGGACCCGACGAGGAGGATGGTCAGCTTTTCCATGAGCGCGGGGTGTGGCGCGCGGGCGCCGCCGTGTCAAGCGCGCTCTCGCCTCCAAGGGGCTCCATTCGTCCGAGCGCCCGGATCGCCTTGCGCGGAGCGCGGCGAGGCTGCCGGAAAGATACTGAGGCGATCCGTTTCACCCCTACCTCGCCACACCGCCAGCGCAGCCCGCCACAAGCACCATCCAGTGGCGTGCCGGGCCTAACCCTTTGACGGCCGAAGTTCGACCCACGCCAATTCGCTGCAGCGTTGAGTTTGGGGCGCCGTAAGCGAAGTGTTCGTAATCGGCGCTCGCGGCGCCCTTTACGCGTCCTTGGACAAACGGGCTGCGCCCGCTACCAGAGCCTTGGCTGCAGAGACTAGGGCTCAAACTTCGACCAGGCCGCGCGGCTATCAGCGGCCAGAACGAAATCAGCGCGAATCTTGCCTGCGTCACGAAACGTCAGCTCAAGAGTGACACGTCCGTCCTGGCTCTTGGCGGGGTCGAAGTTCATCAACATAAGGTGCAGAGCGCCGCCAGGCCTAACTTCCAGAACACCAGCCTCGGGTATTGGCCATGCGGCGTCCGTGATCATGGTTGGGCGCGCACCTGACCGATCGATACGGTGCAGTTCCACTCGATCGGCGCAATGGCACGACATGCCGACCAGTAGATCCTCGGCCCCCGCATTGCGCACCTTAAAATAGCCCGCGACGTCGTGCCCTGCGCTACCGGGGTTGGCGACGATCCGCCGGCTGAGATCAAGACCGGACACGCGCGCAGCAGTCTCCAGCAGCTCAGCCTTAGGCTCCCGTGCCAAGACCACAGATGGCGACAGGGCGGCAAACGCAGCGATGACGCCAAGAATCAAACGCCCAACGCAGCCCATAGACCTCTCCCGCCGGCTGTTATGACGAAACAGCCATTGTCAGCCATGAGCATAGGCGCGTTCGAGGTATGCAAGCAAACCCTTGGCCCCGACGTGTCGAGACGGCTCACCCTTGCTGTGTTCGTCAGGCCGCGTCCATATCCAGCGAATAGCCCGCCGAACGCACGGTGCGGATGGGATCCGCGTCGGCCGTGCCGTTCAGCGCCTTGCGAAGACGACCGATGTGGACGTCAACGGTGCGGGCCTCGACATAGACGTCGGAGCCCCAGACCGCGTCCAACAGTTGCTCGCGGCTGAACACCCGACCCGGATGCTGCATCAGATAGTCCAGCAGACGGAACTCGGTCGGGCCAAGATGGATTTCCTTGCCGCTCCGCTTCACGCGATGGGCGACGCGGTCGATGATGATGTCGCCGACGGTGATACGGTCGTCGGCCAGACCTGGACGGATCCGGCGGAGCACCGCGCGGACCCGGGCGGTCAGTTCCACCATCGAGAAGGGCTTGACCACATAGTCGTCGGCCCCGGTGTCGAGACCCCGGATGCGGTCGGTTTCCTCGCCGCGCGCGGTGAGCATGATGATCGGCACATTGCGCGTCTCGGCCCGACCGCGCAGGCGGCGGCAGACCTCGATCCCAGAGACCTTGGGCAGCATCCAGTCGAGGATGACCAGGTCCGGGGCCCGTTCATTGGCCATGATCAGGGCTTCTTCGCCGTCGCCGGCGACGCCGACGCGATAGCCCTCCTTGTCGAGGTTGTAGTGGAGCAGGGTGGCCAGAGCGTCTTCGTCTTCGACCACCAGAACGTAGGGAGTCACTTCAGGCCGCCTCTTCCAGAGTTATTGCGACAGCACGTCGAGCTTGGGACGTTGCGAGGTCAGTTCCTCGCCCGTCAGCTCGAAATGGATGATTTCAGCGACGTTGGTGGCATGGTCGCCGATCCGCTCGAGGTTCTTGGCCACGAACAGCAGGTGCGTGCACGCGTTGATCGTCCGCGGATCGCCCATCATATAGGTCAGCAGCTCGCGGAAGATGGCGTTGTAGTGCTCGTCGACTTCCTCGTCGCGGCTCCACACGCCGATGGCGCGCTGGAGGTCCGACGTGGTGTAGGCGTCCAGCACATCCTTCAGACGGCCCTGGACCAGCTTGCCCATGCGCTCGATCGAGCGCGTCAGGGCGCTCATCGGGTCAGCCTCGGTCAGGATCAGGGCGCGCTTGCCGATGTTCTTGGCCATGTCGCCGCAGCGCTCCAGGCTCATCGAGATCTTCAACGCGGCGACGGCATGGCGCAGGTCCACCGCCATGGGCTGACGTAGCGCGATCAGGCGGAAGGCCTTGCGCTCGATCTCGGACTGCAGCGTGTCGAGGCGCTCGTCGCCGGCGACCACGGCCTGGGCCAGCGGGCCATCACGGCGAGCGATGGCGGCGATACAGTCGGCGACCTGGCTCTCGGCGATGCCGCCCATACGGGTGACTTCAGCCGTCAGGTGAGCCAGCTCATCGCCGTAGGATTTGACGGTATGTTCGGTCATCTCAGCTTTCTCCCGCGCACCTGGATCAGCCGAAGCGGCCGGTGATGTAGTCCTGGGTGCGGCTGTCGCGAGGATTGGTGAACATCTCCTCGGTCGGGCCGCTCTCGACCAGCTTGCCGAGGTGGAAGAAGGCCGTGCGTTGCGAGACGCGGGCGGCCTGGGCCATCGAGTGGGTGACGATGACGATGCAGAACTGGCTGCGCAGTTCGTCGATCAGCTCCTCGATCTTGGCCGTCGCGATAGGGTCCAGGGCCGAGCAGGGCTCGTCCATAAGGATCACTTCAGGCGACACGGCGATCGCCCGCGCGATCACCAGACGCTGCTGCTGACCGCCCGAGAGGCCGGTGCCGGGCTGGTGCAGACGATCGGCGACCTCGTTCCAGAGACCAGCCTTCTTGAGGCTGCTTTCGACGATGGCTTCCAGCTCAGCTTTGCCGGTGGCCAGGCCGTGGATGCGGGGGCCATAGGCGACGTTCTCGAAGATCGTCTTCGGGAAGGGGTTCGGCTTCTGGAACACCATGCCCACGCGCGAACGCAGAACGACCGGATCGACGCTCTTGGCGTTGACGTCGGCGCCGTCGATCTCGATCGTCCCTTCGACGCGCGCCGAGGGGATCGTGTCGTTCATGCGGTTGATGCAGCGCAGGAAGGTCGACTTGCCGCAGCCCGACGGGCCGATGAAGGCGGTGACCGACTTGGCCGGAATGTCGAGGTCAACGTCGAAGAGGGCCTGCTTGTCGCCATAGAAGACCTTGACGCCGCGCGCCATGATTTTCGGGGCGGCGGTCGCCGGAGCGACGGGCGCGGCGGAGGTCACCGGCGCGCGGGCGGAATCATCGGGGCTTTGGACGGTCATGGCGTGTCCCTGGAGGAGGGGCGAAGCGAGGGGGTTCAGGATCGAGGTCATGGGCGTCCTACCAGCGGCGCTCAAAGCGGCGACGCAGGATCACGGCCAGGGCGTTCATCACGATCATGAAGACAAGGAGGACCATGATCGCGGCGGCGGTGCGCTCATGGAAGGCGCGTTCGGACGCGTTTTCCCAGATGAACACCTGAACCGGCAGGACCGTGGCGGCGCTGGTGAAGCCTTCGGGCACCCCCGGCACGAACGAGACCATGCCGATCATCAGCAGCGGCGCGGTCTCTCCCAGGGCGTGGGCCAGCGACAGGATCGCGCCGGTCATCACGCCGGGCATGGCCAGCGGCAGCACGTGGTGGAAAACGGTCTGCGTCTTGCTGGCGCCGACGCCCAGAGCGGCCTCGCGGATCGACGGCGGCACGGCCTTCAGCGCCGAGCGGGTGGCGATGATCACGGTCGGCAGGGCCATCAGGGCCAGCACCAGACCGCCCACCAAGGGCGAGCCACGGGGGACGTTCAGCCAGTTGATGAACAAGGCCAGGCCCAGCAGGCCGTAGACGATCGACGGCACGGCCGCGAGGTTGTTGATGTTCACCTCGATGATGTCGGTCCAGCGGTTCTTCGGCGCGAACTCTTCCAGATAGACTGCGGCCATCACGCCCACCGGCACCGAGATCAGAGCGGTGATCAGCAGCATCATGGCCGAACCGACCACCGCGCCCAGCACCCCGGCCTGCTCGGGCTCGGTCGAGTCGGAGTGGGTGAAGAAGCCGACATTGAAGCCCGAGGTGATCGCGCCGTCGTTCTTCAGCTTGTCCAGCCAGTCCAGTTGCTGATTGTCGAGCTTACGATCGCCCTCGTCGGTGGAGCGCTTGAGCTCGCCCTTGAAGTAGAGATCCGCATCGGCCTTCAGCGGCCCCTTCAGCGTAATGGTCTGGCCGATCAGCGCCGGGTCAGCCTTGAGCTTGTTGAGGATCTGGAAGCCGAAATCGCGCGATATCAGGTCCTGGACCTTGGTCGAGATAGTCCCGAAATCGTCGTCCTGAACGCCCAGCTTCGCCATCACCGCCTCAGCGACGATGTAGTCGTAGTTGACGCCGGACAGGTCGGACGTGTCGATCCGCTCGGGGTTCAGATAGACCGGCACGGACAGGGTATGGGTCTCGAGGGTCGAGTAGCCCTGGGTCACGATCCGCCCGACCAGCACCACCAGGAAGATCATCGCAACGATGATCGCCGCGAGCCCTTGCGCCTTGAACAGGCGCTCGGCGCGGTGGCGCTTCTTGAGCCGAGCCTCGGCGGCCGAGAGAGTCTGGCGCGGGCCGGCCGCGCCGCGAGTCGCGTCAGTCATATTGTTCCCGGTACTTCTGGACGATGCGCAGGGCGACGATGTTCAGGCAGAGGGTGACCACGAAGAGGGTCAGGCCCAGGCCAAAGGCCGACAGGGTCTTGGGGCTGTCGAACTCCTGGTCACCGGTGAGCAAAGTGACGATCTGGACGGTGACAGTGGTCACCGTATCAAGCGGGTTGGCGGTCAGCTTGGCTTGCAGGCCTGCGGCCATGGTCACGATCATGGTTTCGCCGACGGCGCGCGAGACGGCCAGCAGCATGGCGGCCATGATGCCCGGCAGAGCGGCCGGCAGAACGACCTTCTTGACCGTCTCCGACTTGGTGGCGCCCATCGCGTAGCTGCCGTCACGCAGGCTTTGCGGCACGGCGTTGATGATGTCATCCGACAGCGAGGAGACGAACGGGATCAGCATGATCCCCATCACCACCCCGGCCACCAACGCCATCTGGTTCTGGACTTCCATCAGGTAGGTGGCCAGCGGGCCGGGCGGCAGGGCCGCGCCAATGGCGTTGAAACCGGCGCGGAACAGCGGACCCACGGTCAGGGCGGCGAAGAAGCCGTAGACCACGGTGGGTACGCCGGCCAGGATCTCGAGCAGCGGCTTGACGACGCCGCGGACGCTGCGCCCGGCGTATTCCGACAGGTAGATCGCCGAGTAGAGGCCGACGGGCGCGGCCACCAGCATGGCGATCAGCATGATCAGGAAGGTGCCGGCGAACAGAGGCACGGCGCCAAAAGCGCCCGAAGAGGCGACCTGGTCGGCGCGCATGGCGATCTGCGGGCTCCACTCCGTTCCGAGCAGGAACGAGAGCGGGCTAACGCTCTGGAAGAAGCGCCAGCTCTCCCACACCAAGGACAGCACGATGCCCAAGGTCGTGAGAACCGCCGCCACAGAGCAGGCGATCAGAAGGATGCTGGTCCAACCCTCGACGCGATTACGGGCGCGGAATTGGGGATTGATGCGCGGAAAGGCCAGCAGGAAACCCGCCAGAGCCAAGACGCCGGCGCCGGCCAGCATGCCCGTGTTCAGGAGGGTCTCGATACGCTTGGCCTCGGCGACCTTGGCGTCCAGAGCAACCTTCAGCTCGCCCTCGTAGGTGACTTCCGAGGGAGCCTGCTTGGCCGCAATCGCGCGAGCGTCGCTGTAGAAGACCGCCTGGCGGTCCGGCTCCAGCGCCTGAACGGCGGCGGGGCGGGTCGACTGCAGGATCGTGTCTTCGACACGACCGGCGAACATGACGCCCAGCATCAGCAGCAAGGCGGCGGGGATGCCGGCCCAAAGCGCCACATAGGCGCCGTAATAGTTGGGAAGGGAGTGCAGGACACGGGTGCGGCCTGCGGCCGTGGTCGTCGCCCGACGTCGGCCAGCCACGAAAGCCGCACCAGAAAACAGCGCCAGAACGAGAAGCGAGAGCCAGGTCAGCATGCGTGAGGCTAATCTTGCGCGAGTTGTCGAGAACCGCGCAGGATCGCGGGCCCTCCCCCGGCCCGTCTATGCCGGTCCGGCGCTGTGCTTATGCGACAGTTGTATGACAGTTTGACGACAGCCGCAGGACTTTACCCGACGCCCAAGACGATCAGGCTTCGGCGGCCGTCGTTGGCGTCGGTTTCGCAACCGCCTCGGCCTTGGCCATCGGCAGGTAGACGCCGAAAGTCGCCCCCTGGCCTTGAACGCTCTCGACCGTAAGACCGCCGCGATGGCGATTCATGATGTGCTTCACGATCGCCAGGCCTAGGCCGGTGCCGGACTTGTCGCCGCTCTTTTGGCCTTCGACGCGATAGAACCGCTCGGTCAGGCGCGGCAGGTGCTCGCGCGCTAGTCCGGGGCCTCGATCGGTGACGCGAAGCACGGCGTAGCGTTCGGCGGGATCATGATCGGGCGTCAGCAGCGACATCCGCGACGCGGCTGGATCGCGCGGCGCCGACGCGGCCTCGACCGCCAAGCTGGGGAACACCTCGATCCGCACGACACCGTCACGAGGTGTGTATTTGATGGCGTTATCGACCAGGTTTTGGACGACCTGGATGATCTGGTCGCGATCCCCGTCGACGACCGCGCCGCCGCGCGGCGGCAGCACCGGGTCGAACACCACGGCCTTCTCACGGGCCTGCGGCCCCAGGGCGTCGATCACGTCGATCACGGCCATCGAGAGATCGACCCGGCCCAGCGGGGCGATGTGCTCGTTCAGTTCGATCCGG